>JAKLHH010000969.1 GCA_022710245.1 Myxococcota bacterium | reverse complement strand
GGTGGCCGTTGCCGTCGTTGTAGTGCTTGAAGTGATCGACGTCGATCATCAGCAGGGAGAGCGGGAGCCCCGTGCGGTTGCTCCGCTCCACCTCGCTGGACAGTCGCTCGTGCAGGTGCCGGTGGTTGTAGAGCCCGGTGAGCCCGTCGGTGATCGCCAGCTGCTCGAGGCGCTGGTTGGCCGACGCCAGCTCGGCGGTCCGCTCCTGCACTCGCTGCTCGAGCTCACGGTTCAGCGTGGTGAGCTCGTCATTCTTGCGGCGCAGATCGTCGACGAGGCGCCGGTTCTCGCGGGCGAGGCGGTACTTGGCGAGCAGGCTCGTCACCGTCAGGCGCAGATCGTGCTCGTCCCAGGGCTTGGCGATGAAGCGGTTGAGCCCCGCGCGGTTGATCGCCTGCACGATGGCGTTGAGGCCGGCCTGCCCGGTGAGCAGGATCTTCGTGGACTCGGGGCTGCGGCGGTGGACCTCCTCGAGGAGATCCACCCCCTTCATCCCCGGCATGATCTGGTCGGCGATGACCATCGCGACGCCCTCGGCGTCGTGCTCGAGCTCCTCGATCAGGTCGAGCGCCTCCTGGCCGCTCCGCGCCAGGTCGATCTCGCACTCGTCCTCGAAGCGCACCAGCTGCTGGCGGAGCGCGGTGAGGATCCCCTCCTCGTCGTCAACGCAGATGATGTGGTCCCGCCCCGCGGCCGGGGGCTGCGGCTCAGCTTGCAGCATGCGGCTCGCCTCCCTCCCCGGAGCTCCCCCGGAGCTCCGCGCCCTCGCCCACACCCTCCGCGGGGGCCTCGCCTGGCGCGGCCTCCCCGCGCGGCTCTCCTCCGCTGGCGGTCACCTTCGGCCCGGCGAGCGGCAGGAGCACGGTGAAGGCCGTGCGGCCCGGCCGCGACTCGACCTCGACGCGCCCGCCGTGCTTCTCCACGATCCCGCGGGAGATCCCGAGGCCCAGGCCGGTCCCTTCACCGGGCGGCTTGGTGGTGAAGAAGGGCTCGAAGATGCGTGGCATGATCGCCGGCGGGATGCCCGGGCCGTTGTCGGTGATGCTGACCCCCACCTCGGCGCCGCGCTGGAAGGTCTCGATCGTGATCTCCCCCTTGCCGTCCATCGCCTGGATGGCGTTGTGGATGAGGTTCGTCCAGACCTGGTTGAGCTGGTCCATGTAGACCGGCACCCTCGGCAGCGCGGCGTAGACCTTGGTGACCGTTATACCATACCGCAGCTGATTGTGGAGGATGGTCAGGGTGGTCTCCAGGCCGTCGGTGAGGTCGACGTCCGTGATCGCGGCCTCGTCGCTGTGCGCGTAGCTCTTCAAGGCGCGGACGAGGCGCACGAGCGCGCTGATCGCCACCTTGATCGAGGAGGTCGAGCGCTCGAGGAAGCCGATGTCCTCGATGGTGCCGACCATCAGGTCCGGCGAGACGCGCCCCGCCATGCGCGCCACGTACTCGGCCATCCGCCCCGCGCCTGCCTCGAGGAGGCGCTTGGCGACCCGCTTCGGCTCGGGGACGGTGTGCTCGAGCACGAGCGCGAGCTCGCGCGAGCGCCGCCTCATCTCGGCCGGCGGCATCAGCCCGCTCTGCGCCAGCGACTGCCGCACCCCCTCGAGCTGGAGGAAGAACTCGCTCGCGTCCTCGCGGCTGAGGCCGAGCTCGACGATCTGGCTCATCCTCCGCACCAGGCGCTGCAGGGTCTCGCCGAGCATCTGCGCGGAGCCCTGGATCGCCCCCGCCGGGGTGTTGATCTCGTGCGCGACGCCGGCGACGAGGAGGCCGAGCCCGGCCATCCGCTCCTGCTGGATCAGCGCCGCCTGAGCGTCGCGCAGGTCGTTGAGCGTCCGGGCCAGCTCCTCGTTGGTGCTGAGGAGCTCGGCGGTGCGCTTGCGCACCTGGCCCTCGAGCTCGGCGGAGAAGGCGCTCACCTCGCCGTAGAGGCGGGCGTTCTCGATCGCGGTGGCCGCCTGGTCGGCGAAGGTGACGACGAGCCGGAGGTCGGCCTCGGAGAAGACGCCGCCGCGCTCGCGCCGCGCCATCACCAGCGCGCCGACGCCGCGCTCGCGGGTCTCCAGCGGCACGGCGAGCACCGTGCCCGCCACCGTCGCCGCGTGCCGGCGGAGGACGTCCGCCGCCATCTCCTCCCAGCCGGGCGGCACCTGGGGGAGGCCCTCGCCCTGCTCGGTCCGCCGCAGCCCGACCCCGTCGCTGAGGCGCAGGCTCCCGTCCTTCTGCGTGAGGAGCAGCGCGCCGCGCTCGGCGCCGAGCACCGAGGCGACCTCGTTGACCACGAGGTGGAGCACCTGGTCGAGGCTGAGCACCGAGCTGACCGCGCGTCCGATCTGGTGGAGGGTGAGGATCTCGCGGACGCGCGCCGCCAGGCGGTCCTGGTGCTCGCGCAGCGCGGAGGTCATGGTCTGGAAGGCCTTGGCGAGGCCGCCGATCTCGTCCTGCGTCTCCACCACGACCTCGTGCTCGAGGTCGCCCGAGGCGATCGCCTGCGTGCTGCGGTGCAGGCGCTCGAGCGGGATGGTGATGCGCTTGCCGACCACGTAGGCGAGGAGGAGCGCGAAGACGAGCCCCGCGGCGGCGCCGAGCGCCAGGGAGCGAGCGGCCGACGCCTTGGTCCGGCTCAGCCCCTCGCGGCTCAGCGCGATCGCCAGCATCCCCAGCCGCTGACCGTTCACCGTCTGCAGCGGCGCGTAGACGACCGCGTACTCCTGCCCGGTCACCGTCTGCTCCACCGCCTCGGTGCCCCCTCGCAGCACGCGCTCGGCCACCTCCGGCGGCGGCCGCACGCCGGTCAGGCGCTGCCCGCTCGCGTCGACGAAGGTCGAGGCGACCGGCGTGGTGCCGCTGAGGAAGCCGATGTCGGCCTGCACCACGCCCTTGATGAAGTCCGCCATCTGGTCGTCGAGCGGGCTCGTCATCACGACGGCCCCGCGCAGGTTGAAGACGGTGTCGATGATCGGCGCCGAGCCCTGGATCGCCAGCTGCCCGCCCAGCTCGGCGACGGTCAGGTAGCGCTCGTAGTCGAGCGCTCGCGCGAGCGCGGCGCTCCCGGGGCCGCAGTGGAGCCGGCTGAAGCGGCGGCGGTCACCGCCCGGCGCGAGTCGCGCCACCACCCTGCGGTCGCGCAGCACGACCTCGATCAGCCCCGCCTCGGTGGAGTCCTGATAGCCCTGGAGGTAGCCGTTGATCAGCGAGGGCTCGAGCGCGAGGAGCTCGTGGAGCTCGGGGTCGGAGGCGAGGCGGCTCGTCTCGCGGCTGATGCGCTGGACCTGCCGCAGCAGCAGGTTCAGCGCGATGTGCGAGGTCTGCCGCGCCTGCTGGTCGAGGCTCCGCTCGAGGCGACCCAGCGCCACGCGCAGGCCGACCGCGCTGACCAGGAGGAGCGGCAGCAGGGCCGCGGCGGCGAGCGCGAGCGCCAGCCTGGTGCGCAGCGAGAGGAGGAACCGGCGACCCGCGCCCGGCCTCAGCGCCTTGCGGGAGACCAGCCGGTGCGGCCCGGTCACCGACGACGACGACCCGCCCCGGCTCGCGCCGCCGCGCATCAGTGCTTCTCCACGCGGCGGTAGAAGATCACCGTCGAGGGCTGGATCTGCAGGTTGCGGATCGAGCGCCGCGCGGCGACCACCACATCGCTGTGCGCCATCGGCACCCAGGGCGCCTCGTCGGCGACGATCTCCTGCGCCCGCCGGTAGAGGTCCTCGCGCAGGCGGCGGTCCATCACCCCGCGCGCGCGGGTGAGGAGGATGTGCAGGCTCTCATTGGAGAACATCGCGTGGTTCCGCGCCGCGCCGCGCCGCGCGTTGTCGCGATCGAGGAGGAGGTAGAGGAA
>JAKLHH010000968.1 GCA_022710245.1 Myxococcota bacterium | reverse complement strand
TGATCGAGCGCTACCGGCAGGCGGCGCTCGTCGAGGAGTTCGCCGAGGGGCGCGAGTTCAACGTCTCGGTGCTGGGCGAGGGCGAGGGGGCGCGCGCCCTCTCGCTGGCGGAGATCGACTACTCCGACTTCCCGGCCGGCGAGCCGCGGCTGATCACCTACAACGCCAAGTGGGACGAGGAGAGCGCCGAGTGCAAGGGGAGCAACCCGGTGCCGGCGCGTGACCTCGAGCCGGCGCTCGCGGCGCGCATCGCCGACCTGGCGGTGGCGACCTACCGGGGCTGCGGCCTGCGCGACTACGGCCGCGTCGACCTCCGCCTCCACCCGGAGAAGGGGCCGCTCGTCCTCGACGTCAACTCGAACCCCGACATCTCAAAGGCCGCGGGGCTGGCGAAGGCGGCGAAGCGAAGCGGGATCTCATACGAGCAGCTGGTGGCGGGGATCGTGGAGGCGGCGCTCGCGCGAGAGATGATCGCTCCGCTGCGGCTCTGACCGACGCAGCTGGTGGCGGGGATCGTGGAGGCGGCGCTCGCGCGAGAGATGATCGCTCCGCTGCGGCTCTGACCGACGCAGCTGAGGCCGGGGGGCTTGGCTGCAGCAACGTCCTCTCGCTTCAGCCCCGGCTCTGCCGCCACGCCGCGTGCAGGTACACGTGGAGAACGACGACGAAGTCGACGAGCCCGAGGTAGTAGATGGAGCTACTGCTGCGGGAGGTAGACCGTTCGGCGCTCTACCGCAGGTCCCCGTAGAGCACCTCCCAGAGGGCCGGGTTGAGCGTGCGGAGGTCGCGGTGCGGGTCGGGGAGCTTGTGGATGCTCGCCGGGTAGATGACCTCCTTGCGGATCAGCTTCAGGTAGTAGTCGGGCTTCTTGATGTCCGGGCGCACCGTCCAGGTCGAGCGGTCGTCGGGGTTGTAGTAGACCGAGGCGACGCGGATCCGCTTGTGGTTGAGGTTGCGCCTGAGCGCCTCCTTGAGCCGGATGACCACGTCGTTCACCAGCCGCCCGGCGCGGAAGGTGGTGTCGATGATCAGGATGTTGTCGTCGCTGTTGATGTGGTCCTCGAGGTACTGGATGCCGATGATGTTGCTGCGGTAGCTGGTCCGCGAGGGCGAGGTGTTCACGCTGATGTGGTCGGGGGCGCGCTCGGCGCTGCCGCTCTTCAGCAGCGAGTACTTGTAGACCTCGTGCACCGGCAGCCCGGAGAGGACGCCGCCCGGCCAGAGCGCGATGAGGAAGTCGGGGCGGAACGAGGTGTCCTGCGCGACGTTGACGCCGAGCCGCACGCAGTCGAGGAAGAGGTCGCGCGCGCTGACGTAGTGGTAGTCGCCGGGCACCTCGAGCTCCTGTGGCTCGCTGGGGCCGCCGCGGAGCGCGCTCCAGATGTCCTCGCCCTTGCGCCGGATCAGGGAGTCCTCGGGGTCCGAGGGGTCGACCAGGTCCGCGAGCTCGTGCGGGTAGTCGATCCAGACGTCCTTCGCCACCTCCTTGAGCGCGATCACGGGGAGCTCGGTGTAGGCGGCGCGCTCCGGCTTCATGTGCACGGCGGCGACGACGATCTGGCGGGGCGCGTTGGCGCGCGCGTGCTTGCGCAGCAGCTCCACCACCTGGCGGATGGTGTTCCCCGACTCGTAGACGTCGTCGATGATGAGGAGCGCGTCCTCGGGGCAGACCACCTGCACCAGGTGCTCGAGGTTCTTCACCATCACCTCCTGCTGCTTGGCGATGCCCACGTAGGAGGCGGTGCCGATGGTGGTGTGGTTGACGTGCACGCCGCGCGAGCGGAAGAACGCGTCGACGCCGAGGCCGACGGGGGTGCCGCCGCGCCAGATGGAGATGACGTGCTTCGGCCTGAGGCCGCTCAGGTACACCTTGCGGCCGAGGCGGAAGGAGTCGACGAGGAACTCGTCAGGATCGACGTGGAGGAACTTCAGCATGCGCCATCTTACAACCCGGAGAGAGCAGTGACGAGGGCTAGCGCGTCCGCGCGGCGAGCGCCCGGGTGACGGCCTCGACCAGCGCTACGGTCTCGTAGGGCTTGTGCAGGAACCCCGCCGCGCCGGCCTCGAGCAGCGCCGAGACCGAGCCCTCCTCCACGTAGCCCGAGGTGAGCACGACCTGGATCTCCGGCTTGATGCGGCGGAGCGCGTGGAAGGTCTCGGGACCGGCGAGCTTGGGCATCACCATGTCGAGGAGGACGAACTCGATCAGCTTGTGGTGCTGCCGGAAGAGGTCCACCGCCTCCTCGCCGTCGGCGGCGCCGAGGACCCCGTAACCGAGCCCCTCGAGGAGCCGCTGCGTGCTCTTGCGCAGGATCGGCTCGTCCTCGACCAGCAGCACGAGGCCGCGGGCGAGCGAGGCGGTCCCGGCCAGGATCGTCGTCGGCCGCGGGGTCTGCTCGACGGCGGCGTCGATGGCCGGCAGGTAGACGTGGAAGCGCGAGCCCTTCCCGGGCTCGCTCTCCACCTGGATCTGGCCGCCGTGGCTCTTGATGATGCCGTAGGCGATGGCGAGCCCCATGCCGGTGCCGCCGCCCTCGGGCTTGGTGGTGAAGAACGGCTCGAAGAGCCGGCTGCGCACCGTCTGGCTCATGCCGATCCCCGTGTCGGCCACGGTGATCTGCACGCAGGCGCCGGGCGCGAGGAAGGGCAGCGTGAGGACGTCGGACTCCCGCAGCTCGCGGCGGGTGGCGCGGAGGGTCAGGGTGCCGCCGGTGGGCATCGCGTCGCGCGCGTTGATGCAGAGGTTCATCAGCACCTGGTGGAGCTGCGAGGCGTCTGCCTTGACGCGCAGCCCGGCGCCGATCTTCGCCTGCACCGCGATGGTGGGCGGCATCGTGCGTGAGACCAGGCTGCGCACCTCCTCGAGGAGCCCCGAGAGGTCGAGCGGCCGCTGGTCCGCCGCGCCCCGCCGCGCGATGCCGAGGAGCTGCTTGGTCAGCTCGGAGGCGCGCTCGGCGGCGCGCCGGATGTCGTCGATCGCGTCCTGGATCGGGTCCTCGCCGAGCGGGGTGTCCTGGGGGACGCCGCGCAGGTAGCTCACGTTGGCGAGGATGGCGCCGAGCAGGTTGTTGAAGTCGTGCGCCACGCCGCCCGCCAGCTGACCGATCGACTCGAGCTTCTGCGCCTGCAGGAGCATGTCCTCGACGCGGTCGTGCTGGGTGAAGAGCAGGATCGTCTTCGAGCCGACGCGGATCTTGTCGCCGAACTTGAGCGGCTGCTCGGTGACCGGCGCGCCGTTCACCTCGGTGCCGTTGCGGCTGCCGAGGTCCTTGATGATGAAGACCCCATCGTCGGTGCGCCGGATCAGCGCGTGGCGGCGAGAGATGTCGCTGCCGCGCAGGGAGACGTCCGCCTCCGGGGCGCGTCCGATCAGGGCCTCCACTCCGGTGAGCGGGAAGGTGCGGCCCGCCTCCTCGCCCATCAGGGTGACGAGCTGCCCCTTGTCCCGCGGCAGCGCGGGCAGATCCTCCGTGGAGACCTTGGGCCGGCGGGGGGCTGGCTGTACCGTGGTCTCGTCGTCGACGTACTTGGCCATCACCTGAATAATATCGGCACCTCGAAGGCGCCGGTAAACTTTGTTGCTGCAGCCGCCCCGATTGGAGCGGCGCCCCGCACGTCGGGCGGTGGCGGGGAGCTGCCGCGACCAACAATTCGCCCTGCTCGCCTCCTGCGGAGGCTCCGCGATGAAGGGCGAATTGGAGCGGCGCCCCGCACGTCGGGCGGTGGCGGGGAGCTGCCGCGACCAACAATTCGCCCTGCTTGCCTCCTGCGGAGGCTCCGCGATGAAGGGCGAATTGGAGCGGCGCCCCGCACGTCGGGCGGTGGCGGGGCGGACAG
>JAKLHH010000967.1 GCA_022710245.1 Myxococcota bacterium | reverse complement strand
GCCGCTGTCGAAGGAGAAGTGCGTGGTCCCGCCCACCGCGCGCTCGATCGCGTGCACCACCAGCTCGGCCTCTGCCGCGGCGGTCGGAGCGCGGGCGACGACGAGGCGAGGCGGGCCGGGCAGGTCCGACCAGGTCCGGCCGGGCAGGCGGTCCGGGTCGTGGCGGATCAGCTCCTGCGCGGCGGCGAGCACCACGGTGGCGCTGCGGTGGCTCCGCTCCAGCGCGAAGCGCGCCGCGTCCGGGTAGTCCTCGGCGAAGCGGAGGAAGTAGCGCGGGTCGGCGCCACGGAAGCCGTAGATCGCCTGGTCCGGATCGCCGATCACGCAGAGGTCGGCGCCGGCCGGGCAGAGCAGCCGCACGAGCTCGTACTGAGCCCGGTTCAGATCCTGGTACTCGTCGACGCAGACGCTGGCGCAGCGCTCACGCCAGGCGGCGAGGAGCGCGGCGTCCTCGCGCAGCAGCGTGACCGCGCCGTCGACCAGGCCGTCGAGGTCGATCGCCTCGCGCTCGGCGAGGAGCGCCCGATAGGCGGCGAGGAATTGCGGCGGTCTCATCCCGGAGCGGCCGCAGGCCGCGAGGACCCGCAATTCGCGCTCCTCGGCGCTGGCCTGCTCGGGCTCGAGCGCGGTGAGGCCGAGCGAGGCCGCGGCGCGCTCGAGCTCCCGCGGGCTCGCGCCGGGTCGGAGCTCGGCGCAGAGCTCCAGCCGCTCCGCCTCGCCGAGGACGCGGAGCGGTGGCAGGCCGCGCTCCTGCCGCCAGCCGGCGAGGATGGCGAGCCCGAGGGCGTGGAAGGTGGAGACGCGGAGCCGCGCGCTCCGCTCCTCGCCGAGGAGCTCCTGAAGGCGGCCGCGGAGCTCGGCGGCGGCGCGCTGGGTGAAGGTCACGGCGAGGACGCGCGCCGGGTCGTGCCCGCCGAGGACGCGGGCGGCGATCCGGCAGGTGAGGGTGCGCGTCTTGCCCGTGCCCGGACCGGCCACGATCACCGCCGGCGACCCCTGGTGGAGCGCGGCGCGGCGCTGCTCGGGGCCGAGGCCGGCGAGCGGATCGGCGGCGGCGAGGAAGAGCTCGAGGCTGGCCTGCGGCACGGCGCTCGTGGGCGGCGCGCAATTGTCGCTCGGCGTGCGCGGCGTCGCCTCGCCCGAATTGCGCGTCCTCGCGGCCTCCGGCCGCTCCGGGATGAGACCGCCGCAATTGTCGCTCGGCGTGCGCGGCGTCGCCTCGCCCGAATCGCGAGTCCTCGCGGCGCGCGGCGGCGCGGCCGTGCGCTGGCCCGACGCGACCGCCTGCGCGCCCGTCGTGCGCTGCGCGCGGCGCGGCCGCGGCGCGCCCGGGAGGGCGAAGAACGCGGTCTGCCCGGCGATCTCGCGGCGCTCGGCGTCGTCGAGGAGGTGGACGCGCCCGAACTCTCCGTCGTAGCCCCCCTCGATCTGCACCTCGCCCCGGCGCATGCGCGCGACCGCCTCGGCGAGGACCGGCCCGCCCGCGGCGCGCAGCTCCTCGAGGGGAGCCTGCCGGAGCAGGCCGAGCTCCGGGCCGAGCCGCTCGAGGAGCGCGCTCGCGGCGCGCTCCACGCCGAGGCTGCCGGCGCCCACGCCGAGCACCTCCCCCAGCACCTCCGCGAGCGCGACCAGCGAGACGAAGGGCGCGGCGCCAGGCGGCCGAGCACCCGGCGGCCGGTCCGCGAGCTCCTCGACGCGGTAGAGGACGCCCAGCGTGAGGGGGCGCCCGCAGACCGGGCAGCGACCGCCCCGGGTGCACGTCTCCTCCGGGCTCAGGCGCACGCCGCAGGCGCGGTGCCCGTCGAGGTGGTACTTGCCCTCCTCGGGGAAGAACTCCAGCGTGGCGCTGCGCCGGGCGCGGATGGCGGCGAAGATGCCGTCGTAGCTGAGCTCGCCCGGGGTCCCCGGGACCAGCGTCGCCTCGCGCCCGAGCTTGCCCGGCGAGTGTGCGTCCGAGGACGAGACCAGCGCGTAGCGGTCGAGCGCGGAGAGCCGCCAGTTCATCGGCGGGTCCGAGGAGAGCCCCGTCTCGACGGCGAAGACCTGGGGCGCCAGGTCGGCGTAGCAGGCCTCGATGGAGTCGAAGCCCGAGCGCGAGCCCAGCGCGGAGAACCAGGGCGTCCAGATGTGGGCCGGGATCAGCACCGCGCGCGGCGACGCCTCGAGCGCCAGCTCGAGGAGGTCGCGGCTGTCGAGGCCGAGGATCGGCCGGCCGTCCGACTCCAGGTTGCCGATCCGCGTCAGGCGCCGCGCCAGCGCCGCGACCGCGTCCAGGTCGGGCAGGCAGATCAGGTTGTGCACCTTGCGCACGCGGCCGTCGCGCTTGTAGATGTTGCTGATCTCCGCGGTGAGCAGGAAGCGCACCTCGGCGCGGCAGGCGGCGGGCACCTCGGGCGCGAGCGCGGCCGCGAGCGCGGGCCTCAGCGTGAAGAGGCCGTCCCCGGCGGGGACCAGCTTGCCCTCCAGCTCGGCGAACCAGGCGGGGTGGGTGAAGTCGCCGGTGCCGAGGACCGCCAGGCCCTTCCGCTGCGCCGAGCACCAGAGGTGCTCGAGGTCGAGGTCGCCGCTGGTCGCGCGGCTGTAGCGCGAGTGGAGGTGGAGGTCGAGCGCGACTTCGGGCGGCTCCATGGGCGGCGAAGGTTGCGCATCCCTCGGGCAGGGTCAATGGGGTATGATGCGGCGTGAAGGGGGCATGAATGCGAGCGTGGCGCGCGCCCCATGTCGCGGCGCCGTCCAGGTCGGGCGGTCGGGCGAAGCTGCCGCGACCAACAACTGCGCGGCGCGAGCGCTCTGGAGAGGAGCTGCGGCACGAATGGAGCCCGTCGAGGCAAGGCGCGGGCCGACCACGCTGGTCAAGCTGAACCACCCGGTCTACCTCCCGGTCTGGCCGAAGGTGCACAACTACGAGCACCACCCGCTGGAGGGCCCGGCCATCGCGCTCCTCTCCGGCGGCAGCGGCGCGCGGGCCCTCTCGGAGTGCCTGATCCGCTTCACCCACCACAGCGTGCACGTGCTGCCGATGTTCGACGACGGCGGCTCGAGCCGCGAGCTGCGCAGCAAGCTCGGCATGCCGCCCCCCGGCGATCTGCGCAACCGGCTGATGGCGCTCTCCGACATGACCCGCAGCGGGAACCCGGAGGTGAGCCGCCTCTTCCGGACGCGCCTGCCCGCCCAGGGCTCGTCGCAGGAGCTGCAGGCGGAGCTGGAGAGCTTCATCAGCGACGGCCACCCGCAGATGGAGAAGATCGAGCGCCGCTACCGGCGCATCATCATGAACCACCTCGACCGCTTCAACTACATGAAGCCGGCCGACTTCGATCTGCGCGGCGGCAACATCGGCAACTTCGTCATCGCCGGCTCCTACCTCAGCGTCGGCGATCTGGAGTCGGTGATCTTCGAGTTCTCCGCGCTCGCGGCCGTGCGCGGCCACGTCTACCCGGTCTGCACCGGGAGCAACTATCACCTGAAGGCCGAGCTCGACGACGGCAGCGAGTGGATCGGGCAGTCGCGCATCACCTCGCGCAGCCACCCGCCGATCCGCCGCCTGGCGGTCGTGGAGCGGGTCGGGGCGCCGCCTCCCGCCGGCTCGCCGCTCAGCGCGCTGCAGAGCTCGCCCGGCCTGGAGTCCGAGCCGGCCTCGTACGTCGAGGTGCAGCCCGAGATCAACCCGCTCGCCGAGGCAGCGATCCGCCGCTCGGCGCTGATCACCTACGCGATGGGGAGCTTCTACACCAGCATCATCTCCAACCTCCTCGTCGCGGGCATGGGGCGCGCGATCCGCGAGACGCGGCGGCCCAAGGTCTTCGTCGCGAACCTGCTCAGGGACGTGGAGACGCC
>JAKLHH010000966.1 GCA_022710245.1 Myxococcota bacterium | reverse complement strand
CTGCCCCGACGGCGCCTGCTGGCCGCCGCACCCCGCCACCGGGCGTCCTCCCCGCGCTGACCCCTCAGCCGACGCAGCCGATGCCCGGCCGCCGCACCCCACCGCTCGGATCCCTGCCCTCGCTGCCGCCGCTGGGGCCTGCGCCGGCCCGGGCCATCACCGCGCCGGCCTCGCCTCCCGTGAAGGAGGCTCCGCCGGGGGGAACCGCCACGCTGGCGCGCGTGGCGACGCGCCCCGAGGCGATCGACCTCACGACCCGGGTGGAGCTCCTCGAGCACGCGCTGGCCCGACTCGTCGCGCTCCTCGCCCACGACACGCGGGACACGGCTGGCCAGCTCGCGCGCCTCGCCGAGGAGTTGCAGGCCGTCCGTCGGACACGCACCAACGGCTGACCGCGCGAGCAGCGTCTGCCGCGCCCGGGCCATGTATAATCGGCGGATGGCGTGGGTCCCTTCGCGTCCCCTCGCGCTCCTCGCGCTCCTCGCCGCGGCGGACGGCTGCGGGGGGACCTCCGCCCTCGACGTCTCCGTGGAGGTCAGCGCCTGCGCCGCCGGCTGCCAGGTGACGCGCCACCTGCTCCTCGTGCTCCAGGGCGACGCGGGCGGGACGTGCGTCTACGCCTGGAGCCGGCACGCGGGCTCGAGCGACGCGACGCTGCCGACCCTCCCCCTCGCGCCAGGCACGACCGGCTCTCTGCGCGTGATCGGATCCTGCGCCGATCCCTGCCCGCGCTGCGCGGCCGAGTCGCCCTTCGTCGTCGGGGTGGAGACCCAGGCCACGCTGAAGCTGCAGCCGCTGGCGGCCTGCGGGCTGCCGGCCGGCACCTTCCGCCCCTGCTCGACCTGCGTGGCCGAGACGGGCGCGGCGTACTGCAGCGGCGACGAGCGCGTGACCTGCGAGGGAGGCGCGCCGGTGCGCGAGCGCTGCCCCGGCGGGTGCCTGGACGGCGCCTGCCAGCAGGGCTGCACCAAGCGGGTGTTCTACGCGGACGCGGACGGCGACAGCTACGGGAACAGCGGCGCGAAGGTCGAGGCCTGCACCGCCCCGGCGGGCCACGTCGACCGCGGGGGCGACTGCAACGACGGCGCCGCCGCCGTGCACCCGGGGCAGACGGAGTTCTTCGCCAAGCCCGTGGGGGGCAGCTTCGACTACAACTGCGACGGCAAGGCGGAGCAGGAGTGGACGGCCGTGCAGGGCTCCTGCGACTGGCAGGGCTCCCCGAAGCAGTGCGTGGGTGGCGGCTGGATGATGGTGGTGCCCGCCTGCGGGCAGACGGCAGCCTTCCTCGGTTGCGCCGTGCAGTTCGGGGACTGCGAGATGACCGGCATCATCCAGCAGACCCAGGCCTGTCGCTGATCGACGCCGCGGCGCTCACGGCCGCGGCGCGAGCCTGGGCGCGTAGCGCGTGGTCTGACCGGAGCGCACGCGGACGCTCTGCTCGGCCGAGAGGCCACGCGCCGGGTTCACGACCCGCACCTGGTAGTGCCCGGGGGCCAGGCGCAGCCCCTGCACGGGCGTCTCGCCGACGGGCCGGCCGTTCACATACACCTTGCCCCAGGGCGAGGCGTTGACGTCGAGGCGGCCCGGAGCCAGCCGGCGGGCGGGCCGCCTCGGCGCGCGAGCGTCGTCCTCCGCCTCGTCGTCCACGGTCGGCTGGTCAGCGAGGCTGGCGTCCACCGCGGCGCTGGCCGCTGGGCCGGGTGCGTCGCTGCGGGGCGCACCGTCCTCGCGTCCCTGCGGGACGCTCCGGGATGAGACAGGGGACGCCGCGTCGGCCGTCACCTGCGCTCGCGGCTCCGCGAACCTGCCCCCGCGCAGCTTGAGCGCGAGCAGCCCCAGGGCCACCACGGCGGCCAGCAGCGCAGCACCGGCCGCCCAGGGCAGACGCAGGCGCGAGGGGCGCGCGCGAGGGGGTGGCGTGGGCGCCGAGGCCTCCTCGATGACCGGGCCGGAGCCCTCCTCGCCGAACGCCGTCGCCCCCGTGACCAGCGTCCGCTGATCGCTCCCGCGTGCGGGCTGCGCCGCCCTCTCCTGGACCACGGCGCGAGGCACGGTGGGGAGATCGAGCGCGAACGGCGCCGCGGTCACGGCCGTGGCGTCCCTGCGCGGCACCGTCGGACTGTCGGGCTCGAACTCCGCGCCCGCCGAGCTCTGGTCGGCAGCGTCGGGCTGCGAGGGCACGTCCAGCGCGAACTCCATCATCGCCGCCGCCAGGCGCTGGGCCCGGTCATCTCGAGGCGAAACCGGACGCGCGCCCGCCCAGAAGTCGCGCAGGCGCGCGTGCGGGTCCCCGTCGGAGGGGACCGCGAGCACGCCCGCCTCGCTGGCGAGGACGCGCCGGAGCTCGGCAGCGCTGGGCGGGCGCCGGCCCGGATCGGGCTGCAGGCAGCTGACCACCAGCGCGCGCAGCGCCGGAGAGACCCGCACGGCCGGGAGCTCGACGCGCCCCGGCCCGCGCCGGACCTCCTCGAGGCTGGGCGCGGCACGGAGCGGCTGCCCGCAGAGCATGGCGTAGAGCACCGCGCCCAGCGCGAAGAGATCACTCCTCGGCTCCGGGCGCCCCCAGGCCTGTTCGGGGGCCATGTACGCCAGCTTGCCCTTCACCGCCCCCGCGGCGCTGCCCAGACCCGCCGCGCGCGCCACGCCGAAGTCGGCGAGCTTCACGTCGCCGTGCTCCGAGATGAGGATGTTGCCCGGGCTGACGTCACAGTGGACGACAGGCACGCCTCCCTCGCCACGGAAGCTGTGCGCGTGCTCGAGACCCGCGCAGACCTCGGCCGCGATGAAGAGCGCGAGCCCGACGGGCAGCGGCTCGCCACGCTCGAGCAGCCGCGCGAGCGCACCGCTCATCAGCTCCATCACCAGGAAGTACTCGCCGGCTGCGCCTCCCGCGTCGAAGGTCTGCACGATGTTGCGGTGAGAGAGCCCCATCGCGACGCGCATCTCCGTCAGGAACATGCCGACGAAGTCGGGGCGCGCGGAGAGGTGGCGGTGCAGCAGCTTCAGCGCGACCTGCTTGGAGGCTCCACCAGGCGCCGCCAGCCGCGCCAGGTACACGGTGGCCATCCCCCCCTGCCCGATCGGCTCGAGGAGCTCGTACTTGCCCAGCTGCCGCGGCCCGCCGCCGTCGCTGCTGCTCACGCTCCACCCTTAGTACAGATCCGGACGCCTTGGAAGCCCGCGGCTGATCGATCGCCGCGGCGGTTGAGGTAGAATGGACCGCTGGAGGGCGCGTGCAGGAGACTCCAACCCAGGTCATCTACGAGGACGATGGCTCGCTGGTCCTCGTGCTGCGCTCGGCGCTGGTGCGGGTGGTGGGTGGCGCCGACCTGGGGCGCAGCACGCCGCTCGCCGAGCGGCGCATCACCGTCGGCGCCGCCGCGGACAACGATCTGGTCCTCAACGACGCCGCCGTCTCCCGACGGCACCTCGAGCTGCAGATCCACGACCGCGGCTACCTGCTGCGCGACCTGCGCTCGACGAACGGCACCTTCTTCCGCGGCGCGCGCGTCGGCGAGGTGATGCTCGGGGTCGGCGCCGAGATCCGCCTGGGCTCCACCGTGCTGCGCATCGAGCGCGGGCCCGAGTCGTGCACACCGATCGGTGGCCGTCAGCAGTTCGGCTCGATGATCGGGTCGTCGCGGCCGATGCAGCAGCTCTACGGACTGCTCGCCGCTGTCGCGCCGAGCGAGGTCACCGTCCTCATCGAGGGAGAGACGGGCACGGGCAAGGAGCTCGTCGCCGAGGAACTCCACCGCGGCTCGCCGCGGCGCGAGGCCTTGCTCCTCGCGGTGGACTGCGCCGCGCTGCCAGGCACGCTGATCGAGTCGGAGCTCTTCGGCCACGAGCGGGGC
>JAKLHH010000965.1 GCA_022710245.1 Myxococcota bacterium | reverse complement strand
TCTTGTCCCTGAGCGACCGGGACAGCTTCGCGTCCTCGTCTTGCGAGCGCGGCGGCAGGTAGCGCTTGGGGGAGACGGGCAGCGGCAGCTCGGGGCGGGCGCGCACGGCGAGGACGCGGAGCCCGGCGATGCCGGAGAAGTGGGCGAGCGAGTCCTCCCACGAGGTCACCCGCAGCGCGAGCGCGGAGTCGGTCCCCGTCTTCTCGAAGAAGAGATCGCCGAGGGCGGGGCGCCGCCCGTCCGAGAGCGTCGGCGCGCCGAGGTAGGTGGTCGCGTGCAGCAGGTCGACCTCTCCCTCGCGCGACTCCCCGCCCGGCGCCACCAGGAGCAGGACGTCTCCCCGCCGGAGCGTCGCCAGCTTGTCCAGCACCTCGCGAGGGGCCGCGGCGCGCCCGCTCTGCATCGCGGGCAATTTGCCCTGCTCGCCTCCTTCGGAGGCTGCGCGATGAGGGGCAAATTGGCCGACGACGTCGAAGTACTTGCTGAAGATTCGCAGCGCGGAGCCCGAGTCGAGCTGGTAGGTCCAGAGCTTCTTCGTCCGAGGGTGCGCGCGGTGACGCGCGAGCTCGATCGCCGCGCCCCAGCAGTTGAACGAGAAGGAGATGTCGCGGCTGACGACGGGCGGCGCCTCCTCGGGGTCGGGCTTGACGCAGCCCTTCACCGTGCCGAGCGCGAAGCGGTGCTGGTTGAGCGAGGCCATCGCGCGGGGCAGAAAGTCCTCGAGGGAGTACCTCCGCTCCGCCGACCAGCGAAGCCCCTTGGTGCCGTAGTAGGAGGAGAGCGTGTCGAAGTCCGCGCGGCTCAGACGACCGAAGCGGAGCTCCGTGTAGCGCTCGAAGCGGCGGACCAGCTCGGCCGGGAGGTCCCTCGCCGCGCCCGGCCCCAGGTGGAGGACCCGCTTCGAGAGCGTCCAGAGCGCGGACCTCTCGACCAGCTCGCGGCCCCGCTTGAAGCCCACGTCGACGAAGCCCTGCCGGGTGCTGCGCTCGGCCCAGGCGGTCGCGAGGAGCAGGCTGAGCAGCGCGGCCAGGGTCGGGATCAGGGCGAGGCGGCAGCCCCTGCGGCGCGGTGGACGTGGCTGCGATCGACCCATGCTCGGCTCCTGCCAGGGACACCATGCAGCTCCTGTGCCGCACCTGCCGCGAGCAGGCGCCCGAGTTAGCAGGGGTGGGTTGCCTGCCCTGTTTGATAACCGGTCAGGGGCTGCCTCGAGCTGCCGGCGCTGTCGGGGAGGTGGCAGGTGGGGTAGGTGCGAGCCGTGCTCAGGTCAGCGCGCCGGTCACCCGCGCCTCGAGCCCGAGGAACGCCCCGTACCTCGCGGCGGCCACGGCGAGGGCGCGGCCCACGCGGGCCGGCAGCGGCTCGAAGAGCTGGAGCTCGAGCTGCACCGCGCGGCGCTCGAGCGTGCGCCTCCAGGTGCCGGCGACGCGGCCGTCGACGACGACGGTCGGGGCCAGCAGCCCACCGCCCGCGTTGATGCGCTTCGCGTGCTCGGCGGCGAGCATCGCCCGGCGGTCGCGGTAGGCCACCAGATACTCGTCGAACGCCGGCAGGAGCTCCACCCTCGGCGATCGGCCGATGGCAGGCGCCGCGGCAGGGGAGTCGCTGCGCCACCAGGTCTCTCCGTCGACAACCTCCGGGACCAGCCGCGAGCGCGCCGCCGCGAGACCGGCCCTGGCCTCCGTCAGGGTCAGCCCGGCCCACCACGCGAGGTCGGCGACCGTCGCCGGGCCGCGGCTCTGGAAGTAGCGCAGCGCGAGCTCCGCGAGCGCCTCCTCGCGGGGCAGCGGCGGACGCGCGGCCGGGGCGCGGAGCGCGAGGAGCGCGTGGGTCGCCTTCTTGCCGCGGGGAGCGCCGCTGCAGATCACCCCCTCGAGCTCGGCGTGAGCGAGGAGGTGCGAGAGCGCCGGCCCCGTCGAGGGGACTCGCGCGCGGGCGAGCACGGACGAGAGCTCGTCACGGGTCAGGTGCTCGCCGGGCGCGAGTGCCTTCTCGAGGGCGGCGCGGCTCCGCTTCAAGGTCGCGGCGTCGAGCCCGAGCTCGGCGTGCCTCCTCGTGTAGCTCCTGTACAGGCGCGGCGCGACGAGCGCGAGGAGCCAGCGCACGTCCGTCGGAGAGACGAGCTGCCAGGTCCAGCGCATGACGTGGGTCCGGAGCACCGCGCCCTCGGCGAGCGCCGCGGCGACGCCAGCCTCGGTCATCGCGCCGCCTGCGACCCGCAACCCCACGGCCCACCTGGCCGCCGCGGGATCCTGCGCCTGCACGGCGAGCAGCTGGGAGACGACCTCCGCGGGCGAGGGGCACGTGCTCGCCGCGATCTGCTGGGCGTGCAAGCGCTGCGTGGGGTGACTCGTGCTCGTGCCTGCGGCCATGCGCCCTCGGGAGCCGTTGTGTCGACGATCGCTAGCAGAGCGGGCGGGCGCCCGCAATCGTCTGCGCGGCACCTTGTGACGCCCCCCCCCCGCGCAGGCCGCCGCCCAGACGCTGCTCGTCTGACTCCCCCCGCGGGGGGGCGCCGGCGAATCGCGCCCCGCCGGGTCGCTCCCCGCCGGCGCGCGCCTGAGCGGAGCCGCGGTGCTCCCGCGGGGGATCATCCACCGCGACCTCAAGCCCGCCAACGTGATGGTGGCCCGCTAGCTCTGGCCACAGCGTCGGTCAGGAGGCCTACCGCGTCTTCAGGAACTCGCGCAGCGCGTACTTGTCCCGCGGCGGCAGGAGCGCGCCGAAGATGTGCCCCGAGTTCTCCAGCAGGTCGGGGCAGAGGCTCTTCAGCGGGTTCTGCGGGTCGAGGTTGGCGAAGAGCGCGACCGGCGTCCCGGCCGGCAGCGTGATGGTGCCGATCGGCGTCGGGAGCTGCACCCAGTCCGAGGTGCGCTGGATGGAGCCGAGCAGGTCGCGGTGGAGCGGGTTCACCAGCTCGTCGAACGCGGCCTCGAAGGCGGCGATGCGGCCGGCGACCGAGGGGTCGGTGCTGGTGGGGCCAAGCCGGTCGTTGTGCAGGAACGGAGCGGTCGCCCACACGCCGCGGAGCGGCAGGTCGCGGTAGAAGCCGGGGCCGCCGGTCGGGCGCGCCTTGTACTGGTCCGAGGAGAACCGCCCCCAGATGTGGCCCTGCATCCAGTTCGTCGAGCGCGCGCGGCAGGAGTTGGTGCCGATCAGCGACACCGGGTGGACCTCGTCGTCGGTGAGCGGGTTCTTCGCCAGGCTCGCGCTCCCGCTCGAGTGGCAGGAGCCGCAGGCGGAGAAGAAGACCTTGCGGCCCTTCTGCACCACCGTGTGGTCGATGAAGGCCGCGCCACCCGGGGCGTTCGCCAGCCGCGGCGGGGTGAAGGTCCGCATGAACTGGCACTCGTCGACGACGTCCTTCTCGGCCTGCACCAGCTCCGGGCACCTGGTGCGGCAGTCGGCGAGGTCGATCTCGGTCTGGCTCCCGCCTGGCCCGTTGGCGAGGTGGCCGATCATGCACTCGGCCGCGCACATCCCGATGTTGAAGTAGACGCGGATCGCCCCCCGCTCGCAGCCGAGGTCGTCCTCACCTCCCTGGGCGTTGCGGATGGCCGTGACCGGCGCGCCCTGGTCGGTGACCTGGAAGAGGGGCCGGTGGTCGAGGTTGAAGATCGGCGTGATCATGCCCGGGTTGTTGATGTGGTCGCTCTCGATCGCGGTGGTGTCGACGGTGCCCGGGGCCCAGGTGCGGAAGACCTGGAAGCGCGGGTCGTGGGGGCTCAGGTGAGCGCCGAAGATCTTGCCGATGCGCAGGTACTGATTGCCGATCGACGGGTGGATGTTCTCCCAGGCCGGGTGGTTCGGATCCTTCGGCGGGTTCTCGGGGTCGAGGCCCGCGTGGCAGGAGGCGCA
>JAKLHH010000964.1 GCA_022710245.1 Myxococcota bacterium | reverse complement strand
CCCCGTCTCGACCGCCTCCCCGTCTCGACCTCTTCCCCGTCTCGACCTCTTCCCCGTCTCGACCTCTTCCCCGTCTCGACCTCTTCCCCGTCTCGACCTCTTCCCCGTCTCGACCTCTTCCCCGTCTCGATCTCCTCGCCCCTGTCTGTCTCCTCTCCTTGGTGCTTCAGCGTCGAGGGTCTTGGGTCCAGCTTCCACCATGGGAGGGCCCCTCGCCTCACGCGCGCTGGCAGTACGCAACCAAGCGCGATGTGGCGCCTGCTCCACCCCGGCGCACCTCTCGCGCGCTGGCAAGCGGAGCCAGCTTCACCGTGTTGCCCGGAAAGAGCGCCGTGCCACAGCGTGCTCCGTCTCGCCGTGCACGCCGACCCGCCCGCCAGGCCCCCCAAATCGCGGACTGACAGCGTGCGTGAGGCGCCGGCGAAGCCGGGGCCCGACTTCGATCAGCTGCCAGCGTGCGTGAGGCGCCAGCGAAGCCGAGGCCCGACTTCGATCCGCTGCCAGCGGTTGCGAAGCCCGGCCCTGGCGTGGAATCAAAGCAGGGGCGGGAGAGCTACCGCGTCACCATCCACCGGTTCACCTCCGCCAGCTTCTCCCTCGTCCACTGCGACTTCGGCTCGTCCGGGCGCTCGAGGGCGTAGAGGACCTCGACGAGCATGGAGACCCCGCGCAGATCGCCGTGCTCGGCGGCGGCGAGGATCACCTCCTCGAGGTAGCTCGCCTCGTCTCCCGGGCGGTTCGTCTTCAGCCACTGCCCGAAGCTGCGGCCGTCGCCCGTCGCCACCACGCGCAGAGCGTCGGTCATTCGCGCCCGCGTCTCCTTGTCGTTGCCCGCCACGTACTCGTGGAAGTGGCCCATCTTGCCGCGGAAGTCCGCCTCCACCGTGGCGTCGTTCCAGCCGGGGTGGTGCTTGCCGAAGGCGAAGCAGTACGCCCGCCAGTAGGTCGCCGTCGCTGCCTCGTACTGCTTGAGGTCGTCCTCGGTCGGGTGCCGCAGCCCCTGGAAGCGCCGCTCGGCCTCGCCCATCGCCAGCCACTCGCGCAGCGAGGCCTCGCGCGCCAGGTTGTGGACCGCCCCGCCGCCGAAGTACATGGCCGTCGCCATGCCCGGGGTGATGGTGCTCACCGCCTGGCAGTGCGGGCAGCGTGCGTTCGAGGCCTGGTGGTAGAGCTCGGGCTTCACGTCCGCCCCGCAGTTCTGACAGCGGAGCGCGTCCTTCAGCTCGAGCTTCGCCGCCTCGCCGAGCGCGCGCGCGAGCTTCGACTCCTTGTTGATGGTGAGCAGCTCGCCCTGCAGGTTGATCTCCCGCTCCAGCTCGCGGCCGAGCGTCTGCTGCTCGGCCCTCACGCGCGCGTATTCGTCAGGCGGGACATCGGCCGCGTCGCTGGCGGCGCTCAGCTCCTCGTCGATCTTCTCCCAGGAGTCCTGCACCTTGCTGGCGAGACCGTGAATCCGACCCTGCAGCGCCGAGGTGACGCCGGAGATCGCGGCGGGGTCCACCACCTCGATCTGGATCACCTCCTCGTAGGCGCCGTCGGCCTCGGTCAGCACCTCCTGCAGGCGCCCTCGCACCTTGCCCAGGAAGATCCCCCAGCGATCGACGACGGGCTTCAGACCTGGATGCATGACAAGTCCCTCGCTCTCGACAAAGGCGTTGGTGGCCCCCCGCGCGTCAAAGCCTAGCGGCCGACCTGGCCGCCGCAATACTCGCAGCTCAGATCCCCCTCGCGCAGGCGGGGGCCGCCGCAGGTTGGGCAGGTGAGCACGTAGGCGGAGGAGCGCTGCTGCGCGGCGTACTGGTGCTGCTTCGCGGTGGCGATCGCGCTGGCGAACATCGAGCGCGGCCGCTGGCAGGCGATGCGCCGGTACTCCTCGAGGCCTCGGTCGGCCAGCGTCCCGAGGAGCGCGTCGAGCCGCGCCCGGCTGGTCGCGTCGACCTGGCCACCGAGCGTGGTCAGCTGCGCCCCCATCCAGCTCGCCACGGCGCGCAGGCAGGCGTCCACCTCGGCGATCGGCGCCCCCCGATAGAGCTTCGCCTCGCGCGCCGCCGCGAAGCGCTCGTCCTCCCCGAGCGGCGTCGCGCCGTGACGGCCGAGCACGTCACGCCAGGCGGCGGAGAGGCCACCGGCCGGCTCGACGTCGAGCGCGGTGTCGATGATCTCCGCCACCTGGCGCGCGAGCTCCAGCTGCAGCGCTGCCAGCGGCCCCGGCGGTGCAGTCGGCGTGGTCATGGGTCCAGTCACACGTTCAGGTCGTCGTCCTGACCGGGGGTCGAGTAGCGCGCCTTGTACTTGTCCATCAGCTCGCCGAGCTTGGCGCCGATGCGGTAGTCGGAGCCGATCTTGACGTTCCAGTAGGCGCCCAGGTTGGACCAGTCGATGGCGGTGAGGTTGAACTGCTTCTTCAGCATGGCGTTGACGTCGCGGCCCTGCTCGGCCCAGGCGCCCTGCGCGGCCATGATCTCGGCGAACTGCTCCAGCGTGCAGGGCTCGCCGCCGACGGGCGCCTTGCCGTGCTGCTGCGCGCCGAGGCCGATGGCGCCCGCGTTCGCCTGCGCTGCCTGCGCGGCAGCCGCGTGGCCGCCCTGGCCGGCCATCGCGAAGAACTTGCCGTACTCGGTGAGCAGCGCGTAGGTCGCGTTCGGATCCGACGCGCCCTGGCCCGACATCCGCTTCTGCCACTCGGCGTCGACGCGGGCGAACTTCGCCTGGTCGAGGCCGTACTCGCCGAGGAGGCGCGCCAGGCCCTGCACGTCGGCGACCGAGGCGCGGCGCGCGCTGATGGCGGCGTAGGTCTCCAGGGTGACGCCCTCGACGGGCGCCATGATCGCCTGGTTGGAGGCCGCGGCGGCGCCGAGCATCTCCTTGCCCTGGCGGGAGCGGGCGTTCATCGCGGCCTGCACGAACTCGTGGATGTGGCCGAAGTGGTTGCCGAAGGTGTCGCGCACCCGCTGCAGCTGCGCGCTGTCGCGGAGCCCGTGCTGGCGGCAGGCGGCCTCGTAGGCGTCGTCACCGCCGCGGTTACCGGCCTCCTCGATCTTGTGCACCTTGTACCAGAACTCCTCCCAGTTGTTGGGATCCCAGCCGCCGAAGTCGTCGGCCTCGCCGTCGTCGTCGGCCGCCTCCATCTCCTCCTCGACCTCCTCGGGCTCGGGCTCGGGAGCCTTGGCCGGTTGCGTCTGCTTCATCACGTCGCTCGCCTTGCCCTTGATCTTGTCCCAGAGTCCCATCGCGGCCTCCATTGCGTCAGTGGTGGAGTGAAGGATGCAGTCTAGCCGACTGCGTTTTTTCACAGCAAGCGCTGAAATTGCTGGAGCATCGGTTCGCCTGGTTCGCTCGCGCTCGCTGCCCTCTCGCCTCGCGGTGGTTTGCAGCGGCGATGCCAGCTCTCGCACGCTCCTGCCTTCGCGGGGTTCGAGGTCAGCGGCCAGGCGGCGGTCGAGGAGCTTGCCCTCGCCGGCAAACGGTTGCGCAGCCTGAAGGGAGGGCGAACTTCAATTTCGAGAGGGCTGTGGCAATTCGAGACGCCGCCGGCAACTGTTCGCCCGGGAGCCAGTTCCAAACGTAGCGGCAACTACGGCACTTTCTGGCGAGGTTGTCACGGCGCAGCGCGGCACAGGACTTGCTCGGGCCACGCCATATCGACAGCCAGGGTTCTGTGGGCTCCGAACGTGGAGTGTGAAGACCGATGACTCGCCCGCTCTTTTTCGCCTCTCGCCTGCCGCGGCTGCTGCCGCTCCTCGCGCTGCTCACGGCCTGCGGTCCTCTCGAGGAGGACCAGACCATCGTCCCGCAGCTCGACACGACCGCCGCCGAGCGGTCCGCCTTCAGCGGCGACACCTCGCCGCTGCCGCACCTG
>JAKLHH010000963.1 GCA_022710245.1 Myxococcota bacterium | reverse complement strand
CCTTCCAGGGGGGCAGGCGCCGGTGACCGCTCCGGCAGAGCTCTCCAGCGTCGCGTCAGCGACGACGCTGACCGGCCTCGGCGAGGTGCGCCGTGCCGCCCCGCCGAGCGGCGAGGCGCTGCTGATCGCGCGCGCCGCCGCGGGCGAGGGCGCGGCGCAGAAGGAGATCTACGAGCGGCACGTGGACGCCGTCTACCGTCGCCTCACCCACCTCCTCGGTCCCGACCCCGAGCGGGAGGACCTGGTGCAGCAGATCTTCAGCGAGGTCTTCCGCCGGCTGCAGGTCTTCCGCGGCGAGGCGCGGCTCTCCACCTTCCTCTACCGGGTGGCCTCGAACGTGGCCTGCGACCACCTGAAGCGGCGCCGGCGGCGGCGCGAGGCCTGCGACTGCGAGCTCCTCGCTGCCCAGCCCTCGGGGGAGCCCTCACCCGAGGCGGTGCTGAGCCGGCGGCAGGAGCTCGAGCGGCTGGCGCGCCACCTCGACCGGCTGAAGCCGAAGAAGCGGATCGCCTACCTGCTGCGGGTCGTGGAGGGGCTCAGCCTCGACGAGATCGCCGAGCAGGTGGGCGCGCGCCGCGACGCGGTCGCGCAGCGGATCCTGCACGCGCAGCGCGAGCTCCTCGCCATGTTCGAGCGCGAAGAGAAGCGAGGCCTCCGATGAAGCCGCACCTCCCCCCCTCCTGTCTCACCGCGCTGGACGCGCTCGCCCTCGGCGAGGACCGCGCGGAGGCGCGAGCCCACCGCCAGGGCTGCCCGGACTGCGCGGCGCGGGTGGCCAAGCTCGCGCTCCTGCGCGAGGGCTTCTCGGCCGACGACGCGCTGAGCGACCTCGCGCGCGCGCGGCTCGGCGCCCGGCTCCTCACCGCCGTCGACGAGGAGCGCCCGCGCGTGAGCGCTCACCTCTCGCGCTCGCTGGCGCTCGCCGCGGCGGCCGCGCTGGTGCTCCTCCTCGGGCTCTGCCTGCGCACCAGCACCTCCTCGCCGCGAGCAGCGGTGATCCTCGCCGGCCAGCCCGCGGGGTCCAGCCCTCTCGTCGGGGTCGCGGTGGAGCCCGCGAGCTGGCCTGGCGCGGCCCTGCTGGTCGGCCGTGAGCTGGTGCGGATCGAGCTGCCGGCCGGCGTCGTGCTGCGGGCGCGCCTCGGCGACCAGGCGGTGCTCGGCCTCGAGGGACCCGCCGAGCTAGCGGTGGAGCACGCGGACGGCGCCGACGTGACCCTGGGCCTCGCGCGCGGCCGGATCCTCGGGAGCTACGACGGCGCGCGGGGCGGCCGCCTCACGATCCGGGCGCCGGGCGCGGTCGCCAGCGTGATCGGGACGCTCTTCCTCGTCGACGCGCGTCGCCCCGCGGTGCGCGTCGCGGTGGCGCACGGCCGCGTGCGCGTGCAGGGCCGCAGCGAGACGGCGCTGGTCGAGGGGCGCGAGGCGTGGAGCGAGCCCCGCGGCCTCACCGCGCTCGACGGGCGTGAGCAGCGCGAGCTGGAGCGCTTCGAGGCATCGCTGGCGCCGGAGGAGGAGGAGGCGCGCGCCTCGCGCGAGGGCGAGGCGGCCGGACGCGCCGAGGCGCGGCACCAGTCAGCGGCAGGCCCTCGCGCCGACCGCTCCAGGCAGCCGAGGTCGCCGGCCGCGGCGGCGAGCAGGCGCCCTGCGCCCGCGCCGGCGCCGGCTGTCCGGCCTCCGCCGCCGCAGCCCCCGACCCCGGCGTCGCTCTACCAGCACGCCGAGCAGGCGATGCGCCGGGGTGATCAGCCGCGCGCGCGCCTGCTCCTCGTCGAGGTGGTGGCCGCCGGGGGAGCCCTCGCGGCGCAGGCTCGCTACGAGCTCGCTCACCTCGCGCTCCGCGCGGGCGACGCGCGCGAGGCAGCGGCGCAGCTCGGGCGACTCCTCGCCGCGGGGGCCGAGCCACGCCTGATCGAGCCGGCGAGCTACCTCCGCTGCCGGGTGGCCCTGCAGTCCAGGGACGCCGGCGCGGCTCGCTGCCTGCGCGAGTACCGTGCTCGCTTCCCGGGCTCGCCGCACGACGAGGCGGCGCTGGGGACGCTGCTCGCCCTCGAGGCGGGCGACTGCGCGCGGCTGCGGCCGCTCGCCGAGGAGTACCTGAGGCGCACCCCGCGCGGCGAGCGAGCGGCGGCGGTTCGCGCGCGGCTCGCTGCCTGCCGCTGAAGCCCGGGCGTTTTTTTTTCAACCCCGCCGGCCGGGCGAGGACTGAGCCGGTGAGAAGGGAGAGCAGAGATGACGCGAGCACTGCTGGGCATCACCTCGATCGTCCTCGCCACCACCGGCTGCACGACCAACTACCACGGCAGCCCCGATCCCAACGGCTACTACCCTCCCTACCCCGAGGGCGGCCACTCGATGTGGCCCGGTGACGCCGGCGTCGACACCGGCGGGGGCGGCGGGGAGGCGGGCCCCTCGCTGCTGCCGGTCTGCAAGACCATGGTCTCCACGCAGGGGGAGGTCTGCGCGGTCTGCACCCCGGCGGAGGGCGCGCCGGTGATCTCCTGCACCTCGGGCCCTCCGACCAGCTCGGGCTGCGAGAAGCTCATCGTCGCCGGCCACGAGTGCCAGGTCTGCTACGACGTGAGCGGCGGCCTCGTCTCGCAGCAGTGCAAGCCGACGGGGAACGCCTGCATCGCCCGCGAGACCGACGGTGAGCTCTGCCTGGTCTGCGCCACCGGCGGCAAGGAGACCTCGCGCGAGTGCAAGCCCGCGAGCCAGACCTGCAAGAGCACCTCGACCGCCACCGAGATCTGCCTCGAGTGCTCGACCGCGGCGGGCAAGCTCGTCTCGAAGAGCTGCCAGCCGCTCAGTCAGCAGTGCACGGCAGAGGTCACGGGGGACAAGGTCTGCCTCGTCTGCCGCGACGGCGCCGGCGAGATCCTCTCCACCACCTGTCACGGCGGCGAGCCGGTCCCCCAGGGCTGAGGCGCCGGAGACGCGCTCCGCCCGCCCGCCAGGCGCACCTCGCTCACCTCGGAGTTGACTCCGCCCCCCATCCGGTTCACGTAACCTCTTGGTCTCGCGACCAGGAGGTGTGGATGGCGACCAGCAACCGGCAGATCACTCTCGCGGCCCGTCCCGTCGGGGTGCCCAAGGACTCGGACTTCGCGCTCGTCGAGGCGCCGCTCGTCGCCCCCGGGCCTGGCGAGGTCCTCGTCCGCACCGTCTACCTCTCCGTCGACCCCTACATGCGCGGTCGCATGAGCGACGCACCCTCGTACGCCGCGCCGGCGGCGCTCGGCGAGGTCATGATCGGCGGCGGCGTCGGGCGCGTCGAGCAGTCGAACGACTGGCGCTTCACCCCGGGCGACGCGGTGGTCGGCATGCTGGGCTGGCAGGAGCACGCGGTCGTCAAGGGCGACGAGCTGCACAAGGTCGATCCGACGGTGGCCCCGATCTCGACGGCGCTCGGCGTCCTCGGGATGCCCGGCCTGACCGCGTACTTCGGCATGCTCGAGGTGGGGCGCCCGAAGGAGGGTGAGACCGTGGTCGTCTCGGGCGCCGCCGGCGCGGTCGGCGCGCTCGCCGGGCAGCTCGCGAAGCTGCGCGGCTGCCGGGTGGTGGGCACCGCCGGCTCCGACGAGAAGGTCCGCTACCTCACCGAGGAGCTCGGCTTCGACGCGGCCTTCAACTACAAGGGAGTCTCCGACTACCTCGCGGTGCTCCGCGAGCTCTGTCCGTCCGGCGTCGATGTCTACTTCGACAACGTGGGGGGATCACTCACGGACGCGGTGATGTGGCTCCTCGCGGTCCACGCGCGCGTGGCGGTCTGCGGCCAGATCTCCCAGTACAACCTGGAGCGGCCGAGCCGCGGCCCGCGCTGGCTGGGGCAGCTCGTCGTCAAGCGCGCCCGCGTCGAGGGC
>JAKLHH010000962.1 GCA_022710245.1 Myxococcota bacterium | reverse complement strand
GCGGCGCTCTGCAAGTCGATCTCGCCGGGTGGGGTGATCCTGGGGCCGATGATCGGCATCGCCACCGAGGCGCTCCTCGTCGAGCTCGCGCTCCTCATCGCGCCCCGCGCGAGGCTCTCCGCGGCCGCTGGCGGCGTCCTCGCCGCGCTCTGGTCCACCTTCCAGAAGGTGATCAGCCAGGTCGTCTTCTACGGCGCGGGAGTGCTCACTCTCTACCTGGCCGTGCTGAAGCGGGCGCGCGAGTGGCTGCACCTGCCCACCTCGGCGGGCTGGTGGGCGCTCTCGATCCTCCTCGGCATCATCCTGCTGCTGGGCGGCGGCGCGGGCCTCCTCGGCCACCGGCTGGGCAGGCGCGCGCGGGAGCGCCTCGACCGCGAGGCGGGGGGCGCGCCATGACAGCCAGCGCCGTGGTCATGCGCAACCCGCCCGTGCGGAGTCACCGCTGGTGGATCGGCGGGACCGCCCTCGCCTGCATCGGGATCCAGATCCCGGGATCGCTGCTCCTCTCCGCGGTGGCGCTCGCCGTCTGGCTCGTGGTCCTCGCGCTCCTCGACCGCGCGAGCCTGCGCCGCCTCTGGCTGCCGCGCTTCTGGATCATCACGCTGATCTTCGCGCTGGGCAGCGGCCTGCTCCTCGGCCCAAAGGGCAAGGGGGCGTGGGGGATCCTCTCGCCCGAGGGGCTGCAGGCGGGGCTGCTGATGGTGATCCGCGGCGTCTTCATCTTCGGGCTCGCCAGCTGGGCGAGCCGCGCGCTCGGCGGTGAGGACCTGCAGCGCCTGACCCGGCGGCTGCACGTGCCGAGGCTGGGCATGGCCCTCTCGGTGGCGCTGCAGCTCCTGCCCGATCTGAAGGACCGCCTGCAGGCGCGGGTCCGGGCGCCCGCCGACGGGGAGCCGGAGCCGGAGCGACGGAGGAGGCTGCGGCGACTCTACGGGCTGGCCGGCGAGGCGATCTGCGAGACGGCCCGGCTGGCCGAGGAGCTCGCGCGCGGAGAGCCCACGTCCGCTGCCAGCAGCGAGGGCGCGGTCACCGCCGGACCGCGGCGGCTGGTCGCCGTCGTGGGCCCCCCCCAGAGCGGCAAGACGACGCTGCTCGGCGAGCTGATCCGCCTCCTCGAGGCGCGCGGGATCAGCGTGGGCGGGCTGACCCAGCCGACGATCCAGGACGGCGGCGAGCGCACGGGCTACCGGCTGCGCGACGCGGCCAGCGGCGAGGAGCGTGAGCTCGCGCGTCGCCGGGTCGGCTGGGTGCCCGGCGAGCCCGGCTTCGAGTTCGACGAGACGGCCTGGAGCTGGGCCCGCGACCGCCTGCGCGAGGCCCGCCGCACCAGGGACGTGGTCGTGCTCGACGAGCTCGGCCGCCTGGAGGCGCGCGGCGCGGGACACCTCGCCTCGCTCGCCGAGGCCCTCGAGGGCGAGAGGAGCGGGCTCTGGCTCCTCGGCGTGCGCGCCGAGTGCGCGCCGGCCATCGAGGAGCGGCTCGGGCCCTTCGCCCGCACCATCACCATCAGCCGCGACGCGCGCCCGGATCCCGGGCGCCTCGTCGACGAGCTGGCGGCGACCATCGCCGCACGACCCGATACCTCACACCGTGAAAGGGGCACACCATGATGCGGACCAGCATGAAGCTCGGAGTCACCCTCGCCTTCCTCGCGCTCGCCGTTGGCTGCAGCGACGACAGCAAGCCCGCCGCGGCCGATCAGGGCGGCACCAAGCTCGAGGCCAGCGTGAAGACCGAGGCCAGCGTCAAGACCGAGGCAGGCGGCCAGGCCGAGGCCAGCGTGAAGCCGGAGGGCGGCGTCAAGACCGACGCCGCCACTGGCCCCACCGTCGAGGTCACCTACGCCGGCAAGAGCTACACCGTCGACATCCTCAAGCCCGCCGCGGTCACCGTGCTCGGCGCCAGCTACTCCCGGCTCTCCGACGTGGTGCTCCTCGCGCTGCCGGGCAAGGACCTCTCCACCCTCAACGTCGACTTCGAGGGTGACGGCGGGTACAAGCCGGGCGCCAAGGCCAACTGCGCCACCCTCATCCCCATCGGCGGCGACAAGCTCGCCAAGGGCTACGTGCAGCGCGACAGCAGGAACATGGCCTGGGACGACGACCTCGCCTACCCGGGGTGCATGAGCGCCAAGGGCCTGGCGAAGATCATCCTGGCCGACAAGGCGGGCTGATGCGCTTCTCCGCCGCGCTCGCCGTGGCGCTCGCGGCGGTGCTGCTCTGCGCGACCGTCCGCGCCGATCCGCCGGCCAGGCCATCGCGGGCCAAGGCGCCGCCCGCCGAGCGCGAGGTCACCCTCGATGAGATCGTCGTCACCGGCGACCCCGACGAGGAGGAGCCGAGCCAGCGCGTGGTGAGGCGCAAGGAGCTCGAGCGGACCGGCGCCCACACCGCGACAGACGCGCTCGAGCGGGAGCCCGCGATCCACGCCGCAACCGGTAGCCGCGGCGAGCGCATCTTCACCTTCCGCGGCTTCGACCAGCGGCAGGTCGTGGTGCTCCAGGACGGCGCGCCGGCCTACCTCCCCTACGATGGGCAGGCCGACACGAGCTACCTGCCGGCGGAGATGATCGACCACATCTCCATCGTCAAGGGTCCGGCCTCGGTGCTCTACGGGCCGAACGGCCTCGGCGGCGCGATCAACATCGTCACGCGACGGCCGGGCTCGGGGCCGCTCCTCGGCGGGGTCGCCGAGCTGGGCCGCGCCTACTCGCTGCTCCTCGGCGGGATCCACTCGGCGACCGTCGGACCGCTCGGCTACACGCTCTTCGGCAGCATGAAGCGGCGCGACGCCTTCCCGCTCCCCGCGGACTTCGAGCCGGTCTCGCGCGAGGACGGGATCCTGCGCGAGAACAGCGACCGGCTCCTCCACCAGCTCGGCGGCAACTTCCGGCTCCGGCTCCCGCGTGGCCACGCGCTCACCTGGTCCGCGAGCTACCTCGACGGGCACCGCGGCGTGCCGCCCGGTCTCCTCGATCCCGCCGTCCGCTACCGGCGCTGGACTGTCTGGCGCAACACCGGCGCCTCGCTCGGGCACACCGCGAGCTACCTCGACCGGCGGCTCGAGGTCGACGAGCTCGCCTTCGTGCACCTGTACGACAACCTCCTCGACTCGTACGACGACGCGACCTACAGCAGCCAGCGCACGCCGCGGGCGATGCGCTCCTGGTTCCACGATCAGCTCGTCGGGGGCCGCGTGCGGGCGCGCTACCTCTTCGACCGCACGCCGTGGGGGCGCACGCTGCTCCGGCTCTGGGCCGGCGTGCAGCACGACCGCCACGACGAGGAGCCGTCGAGCGGCCTGGTGACGCGCAGCCTGGTCACCGTCGCGCCCGAGGCCGAGGCGTTCTTCGGCGAGCGCTGGAGCGCCATGCTCGCCACGCAGGTCGACGTGGAGGTCCCCGGCGCCGCGACCACCGCCCACCTCGGGTCGCGGGTGGGCGTGGGACCGCTCCTCTCGGCGCGGTTCGATCCGCGCGAGGGCCTCTCGCTCCGCGCGACGGTGGCACGCCGCACTCGGTTCCCGACGCTCCGCGACCGCTTCTCCTCGGGAGACGGCGCGCGCCTGCCGAACCCGGAGCTCGGCCCGGAGAGCGCGTGGCACTTCGGCCTCGACGGGTCGTGGCAGGCGCGGCGCTGGCTGCGCCTGCAGGCGAGCGTCTACGACGCCGAGGTGAGCGACTTCATCAGCTTCGTCACGGTCAGCGGCCAGGACCAGCTGCAGAACGTGGCCGGCGTGCGGCTCCTCGGCCTCGAGCTCTCCGCCGAGGTCACCTGGCGCTGGCTCGGCGCGCGGGCGGGCTACAGCTTCGTCCACGCGCGGCGCAAGGAGCTCCTCGACGGGAGCGACCTGCTGCAGTAT
>JAKLHH010000961.1 GCA_022710245.1 Myxococcota bacterium | reverse complement strand
TCCGGGCAGCAGCCCCACCGTCGCGGGCAGCGTCGCCGCGCCGACCACGCCGGGCCGCAGGTCCCAGCCGAGGTCGATCTGCAGGGTGCGCGCGTCCACCTGCCCGGGCGGCAGGCCGATCGGCGGGTAGTGGACCTGCAGGCGCACCCGGTCGAGCTCGGCCGGCACCTGCAGATCGCTGGCGAGGCCGACGACGATCTCCGTCACCTTCTGGCCGCTGCAGCCGGCGCAGAGCAGCGCGAGCGCCAGCCGGAGGCGACGCGCGCCGCTCACGGCAGCTGGACCGGCGACGGATTGAGGGTGCCCTGCACGACCTCCATGTTCTTGGGCTGCAGCGCGAAGACGGTCCCCACCGTCGCGCCGGTCACGGCGACGCCGACCAGCGTCCAGAACCACCAGCGCTTGTAGAACGGGGGGTGAGCCGCCGCGTGCTTGCGCGCCGCGAGCTCGCGCCGCAGCGAGGCGACCTCGCCGCCGACCTCGCCGCGCAGGGGCGTCTCCGGGGCGTTGTTGAGGAAGCTCTCGAAGTAGAAGATCGCCTTCTCGAGGTCAGCGGTCGACTCCAGCCGGCGGTGGCACTGCCCCAGGTTGTAGAGGAACTCGGGCACCGGCTTCGCCATGTAGGCCTTCAGGTAGACAGCCGCGGCCTGCCGGAAGAGCCCCAGGTTGAAGAGCCGCTCCGCCTCCGCGTTGTACCGCTTGGCCTGCTCCGTCGCCGCGTCCGCCGCGAGCGCCCGGGCCGGGAGCGCCAGCTCCCCGAGGACCACGAGCGCCGCCAGCACCATGCTTCGAGCGTGAGCCATCCACCAGCTCCTCTCAGTCGAGCTTCGGCTTGACGATCCAGCCCTTCTTCGTCGGCACCTGCTTGGCGGCCTGCCTGGCCTTCGCCTCCGCCTCGGCCGCTCGCCGCGCGGCCTCCTGCCTGGCCTTCGCCTCCGCCCGCCGCGCCTCCTCGGCCCGCCGCGCCTCCTCGGCGCGCTTCGCCTCCGCTGCGGCCTTGGCGCTCGCCTCGGCCGCGGCCCTGGCCTCGGCTGCCCGCCGCGCCTGCTCCGCCTGCCGTGCCTTCGCCTCGGCCGCCCGCCGCGCCTGCTCCGCTTGCCGCACCTTGGCCTCGGCCTGCCGGGCCACCTCGGCCGCCGCGGCGGCGGTGCCCGCGTCCGTCGCGGGACGGCGGGGGCTCGCCACGGGAGCCGCGTCGCGCGGCACGGGCCGCGGCGCGGAGCCGCGCGCAGGCGACGAGCTCGAGACCTCCGCGCTGGCGCGCCGACGCTCCGCGCGCTGACCTGCGATCACGGTGGCGAGCACGCCGCCGCCAGCGACGGCGAGCGCGCCGACGAGCGCGGCGATCCGCCGGCCGCGCCCCGCGTGAGGTGGCGGCAGCTCCGCGCTGATCGTCGCCCCGAGCTCGGTCGTCCCGCCGGGCCCGGTCGCGACGCGCGACTCCGGCGGCAGGGTGACTCCACGGCGAGGGTCAACGGCGGCGCTGGTCGTGATCTCCGTCCAGTCCGCGTCGCTGCCAGGCGCGACCTGCGCCGCCGCGAAGAGCTCGATGGCGAAGTCCTCGACGCGGGCGAACCGCTCGGCCGGCGCCTTGGCGAGCGCTCGCTGGATCACGCGGTCGACCCCCTCGGGGAGCCGCGGGTCCTTGGCGCAGAGCGAGCGCGCGGGCTCGTAGATCACGCTGTGCAGCGCCGAGAGCGGGTCCTCTCCGGCGAAGGCGGGCTCGCCCGCCAGCACCTCGAAGAGGATCGAGCCCAGCGCGAAGATGTCCGTCCGGTGATCGATCTCGGCCACCGCGCCGCGCGCCTGCTCGGGCGACATGTACCAGGGGGTGCCGATCACGGTCTCGTCGCGGGTGATCCCCTCGCGGCCGAGGACCTTGGAGATGCCGAAGTCGAGCACCTTGACGTAGTCGTGCCGCTCGTCCTGCCGGGTGAGGAAGATGTTCTGCGGCTTGAGGTCCCGGTGCACGACGCCGGCCCGGTGCGCGCCGGCGAGCGCGGCGGTGACCTGTCGCATGATCGACAGCGCCTGCGCGAGCGGCAGGCGGCCCTGTCGCTGGAGCCGCGAGGAGAGGTCCTCTCCCTCGAGGAGCTCCATCACGATGTAGGGCTGCCCTCCCGGCCCGGTGTTGTAGTCGAGGACCTCGATGATGTGCCGGTGCTTGAGCTGGCAGGCGACCTCCGCCTCGCGCCGGAAGCGCGCGAGCGCGTCGGCGCGCCGGAACGCCTCGCCCTTCAGCGCCTTGATCGCGAAGCGGCGCGGCAGACGGGTGTGGCTGGCCTCGTAGACGGACCCCATGCCACCCTCGCCGAGGAGCCGCTCCACCCGATAGGTCTCCGCCAGCACCGTGCCGATCCAGGCGTCGGCAGGCGCTGCCCCTGCGACCGGCAAAGGCATGGGGGTATCCTACCGCAGATCCCGCTACTTCTTGTAGAGGAGGTACCAGCCGAGCGACTTCAGCGTGGCGCTGACCTTGCCCCCGGCCACCGCCGGCGCGGCCTGCAGCTCGGGCTTCCCGGTCTTCTCGTTGACCCAGTAGAGGTCCAGCAGGGTCCCGTCGGCGATGGCGCCGGGCGCGGTGAGCTCCAGCGCGGCGGCGGGGCTGAAGCTGACCCCGAGCGGCACCAGCAGGAAGGCGAGCTCGGGGCTCCCGGCGTGGGTGGCGAGGAGCTTCGGGTGGAGCTTGCTCGCGGGCAGCGTCGCGTAGCCCACGTCGGCCGAGGTCTTCAGGCCCAGGTCGGCCGCGCCGGCGGCGACCTTCAGCGTCACGCCGGTGCCCGGGGTGAGCGTGCCGCCGGCGGCGGCGTCGAGGGCGGCGCTCTTCGCGATGACCGGCTGCACCAGCGTCCCCAGGTCGAGGGTCGCTCGCCCCGTGACGTCCGCCTCGGCGATCGTCGTCGGCAAGAGCACGTCACCCCAGCGCGTGCCGCCGGCGGTCCGCTCGGTGGCGTGACAGAGGTAGTCGCCCGCCTCGTAGGCGGTCACGCAGAAGGCCCCGCCGCTGTCCGCGGTGGCGGTCAGGCAGCCGGCGTGGTCGTTGCACACGATCATGCTGGCGCCGCCCACCTTGGTCCCGGCGTCGTCGACGACGGTGCCGCAGAGGCGGGCCGAGGCGCGCTGGTCGGCGCTGACGCGGTCGGGCATGAGGTCGGGCGGCCGCGCCTCGCCGCGCGCCTCGAGCGCCCCGCCGCGGTCCGCTGGCCGGGCGTCCGGGCGCGTGGTGTCGTCGGAGCAGGCGGCGAGCAGGAGCAGCGGGAGGCAGAGGGTGCTGAGCGGGAGACGGTGGGGGCGCGTCATGGGCGGACTATAGCAGCCGCGCCGGGAGCTGAGCTACGGGGGCCAATGAGAGAGCACGATTCCCGATCGAAGGACAAGACTCGAAGCAACAATGAGGCGGGGCGTGGGGCGCCGCGGGAGGGGCCATGGCCCCGCCCCGAGCCGAAGGAGCGGGCTCACTGGTGGTGGTCCGCACGGCGCGCGCCCGCGAATGAGCGAGGGGTGGGGAGGGGCCCGCGAGCGGGGGTCCCCACGCCGCGCCGGACTTGGAACCGTTCGACAATCGTGATCGCTGACTCAGTCGGCCTTCTTCTTGGGCGGCCTGCCCACCTCGCGGCGCGGCGGCCGCGGCGGCGGCTCGACCCCCATGTACTTCAGCATGGCCCGGGCGGCCTTGCGGCCGGCCCCCATGGCCAGGATCACCGTGGCGCCGCCGGTGACGATGTCCCCGCCCGCGAAGACGCCAGGCAGCGAGGTCATCTGCGTCTCGGCGTCGACGTCGATGTAGCCCCGCCGGTTCAGCTTCAGGCCCGGCGTGGTCTGGGCGATGATCGGGTTCGCCGAGGTGCCGATGGCGTAGACCA
>JAKLHH010000960.1 GCA_022710245.1 Myxococcota bacterium | reverse complement strand
GATCACCAGACCGCGGTGGGCGCGAGCGGTGGCGGTCAGCGCGCGGAACTCGGCCTCGCTGCCGAAGGCGGGGTCGATCTGGAAGCTGATGCGATCGAAGTTGCCGTCGACGGTGGGCGTGTGCGCGCGGCCGGTGAGGCCACCGGAGAGCTTCATCGGGCCGGTGTGCACTGCCCGGACGCCGAGGGCCGCGAAGCTCTTCCAGAGGAGCGGGTCGCCGAGCGCGGCGAGGACCGAGCGGCCGCGCGGGGCGATGGTCGAGGCCGGGTAGGCTGTGAACCAGACCGGGGCCGCGGCGGCGGCGGCCCGCGGCTGCGGCAGCGCGTACGGCCGCTGCCAGAGGGCGCTGGTGCCCGAGACCTGGCGGGAGAGCACCCCAGCCTGGGCCAGCATCGAGCGCTCCTGGAGCCAGCCCACATACGAGCCCTCGCCTCCAGACCTGCAGCCTGCCTGCAGCAGCAGCAGCAGCACCAGCCAGCCATGTCGTGACCCGATCGTCTGCACTCGCATGGTGGCCACGGTACCGCCATTTCCGCGAGCTGCCCACTGGCTTCCGCTGCGGCAGGCCCGCCTCGGCGGCTTCGGCGTCACGGCGACGCCGGACTCTTGCTGCAACCAGAAGCTGCCACGAGTGGAGCTGCCCCTGAACGTCCGAGCCCCGGGCCGCGCCCGCTCAGCCGCGGCGCCTGACCCGTCTCGGCGTCGGGGAGAGCAGCTCGCGCAGGTACCGACCCGTCAGCGAGGCCGCGCAGGCCGCGATCTCCTCGGGGGTGCCCCTGGCCACGATCTCGCCGCCGCGGTCTCCCCCCTCGGGGCCGAGGTCGATCACGTGGTCGGCGCACTTGATGACGTCGAGGTTGTGCTCGATGATCACCACCGTGTTCCCCGCCCGCACCAGCCGGTCGAGCACCGCGAGCAGCTTGCGGATGTCGTCGAAGTGGAGGCCCGTGGTCGGCTCGTCGAGGATGTAGAGCGTGCGACCGGTGTCGCGCTTGGCGAGCTCGCGGGAGAGCTTGACCCGCTGCGCCTCGCCGCCCGAGAGGGTCGGCGCCGGCTGTCCGAGGTGCACGTAGTCGAGCCCCACGTCGGCGAGCGTCTGCAGGATGCGGCAGAGCTTGGGCTGCGCGCCGAAGACCTCCAGCGCGCGCTGCACCGGGAGCTCGAGGACCTCCGCGATGGAGAGCCCCTTGTAGCGGATGCGCAGCGTGGAGTCCTCGTAGCGCCGGCCGCGGCAGACCTCGCAGGGGACGTAGACGTCGGGGAGGAAGTGCATCTCCACGCGCTTGACCCCGTCGCCCTCGCAGGCCTCGCAGCGCCCGCCCGTGACGTTGAAGGAGAAGCGGCCCGGCGTGTAGCCGAACGCGCGCGCCTCCGGGGTCGCCGCGAAGAGCTCGCGGATCAGGTCGAAGGCCTTGGTGTAGGTCGCCGGGTTCGAGCGCGGCGTGCGGCCGATCGGGCTCTGGTCGATGTGGATGGCCTTGTCGATCGCCTCGAGCCCGCGCAGCCCGCGGTGCGCGCCGACGCTGACGCGCGCGCCGTGGAGCCGCTGCTGCAGCGCCGGGTAGAGGATCCCCACGACGAGCGAGCTCTTGCCCGCGCCGGAGACGCCGGTCACCGCGGTCAGCGTGCCGAGGGGGATGCGCACGTCGACGCCCTTCAGGTTGTGCTCGCTGGCCCCGAGGATGGTGAGCTCGCCCGCTCCCGCGCGGCGCGCGGCTGGGACCTCGATGCGCGCGCGGCCGCCGAGGTAGCGGCCGGTGAGCGTCCCGGCGCGACGGAGCGCCGCGGGAGTGCCCGAGAAGACCACGCGGCCGCCGAGCGCGCCCGCGCCCGGCCCGAAGTCGACCACGTGGTCGGCGCCCGCGATGGTCTCGGCGTCGTGCTCGACCACGATCACCGTGTTGCCGTTGTCGCGCAGGCGGCGCAGCGTGGCGAGGAGGCGCAGGTTGTCCCGCTGGTGCAGCCCGATGGAGGGCTCGTCGAGGATGTACATCACCCCGGAGAGCTCGCTGCCGAGCTGGCTGGCGAGCCGGATGCGCTGCGCCTCGCCGCCGGAGAGCGAGGGCCCCGCGCGGTCGAGGGTGAGGTAGTCGAGCCCGACCGCCTGCAGGAAGCCGAGCCGGGCCGCGAGCTCCTTCAGCACCTCGCGCGCGATCACCCCCTGGCTGCCCGGCAGGCGCAGCCCGGCGACGTGTCGCGCCGCCTCGGCGACCGACATGGCGGTCACCTCGACGATGCTGACCCCGCCCACCCGCACGGCGCGCGCCTCGGGCCGCAGCCGCTGCCCGCCGCAGTCGGAGCAGAGCGCGTCGGAGAAGTAGCGCTGGTAGTACTGACGCATCTGCTCCGAGCGGGTCTCGGTGAAGCGGCGCATGAGCGTGTTGAGGACGCCCTCGAAGCGGAGCGCGAAGTCGCCCTGGCCGTGCCGGTGCTTGTAGCGCACGCGCACGCGTCGCTCGCCGGTGCCGCGCAGGAGGATCTCGCGGTGCGCGGCGGGGAGCTCGCGCCAGGGGCGATCGAGGTCGAGGCCGAGCTCCTCCTCGAGCGCCGCGAAGATGGAGTAGCTCCAGCCCTCGCCGCGCTCCATGATCGAGGCCCACGGCTCGATCGCCCCGCCGCGGATGGAGAGGCTCTCGTCGGGCACGACCAGGCGCGGATCCATCTCCATCCGGCGACCGATGCCGTTGCAGGTGGGACACATGCCGAGCGGCGTGTTGAACGAGAAGAGCGGGGGCGAGAGCTCGGGGAGGCCCACGCCGCAGCTCGCGCAGGCGCGGTGCTGGCTGAGGCGCAGGGGAGGGGCGTCGCCCTCGGCGGCGAGCGCGATCACGGCGCCGGCGCCCTCGCGCAGCGCGGTCTCCACCGAGTCGGTGAGGCGCGAGAGCTCGGCGTTCGCCGGCGTCAGGCGATCGACCACCAGCTCGATGGTGTGCTTGCGCTTCTTGTCGAGGGCGAAGTCCTCGTCCAGGCGGCGCACGGCGCCGTCGAGCCGCACGCGCGCGTAGCCGCGCCCGCGGAGGTCGGCGAGGAGCTCGCGCTGCTCTCCCTTGCGGTTCTCCACCAGCGGCGCGAGGAGCAGCGTCGGCGCGGTCAGCCGCCGCAGCTCGGCGACGATCTGCCCGGGGGTCAGCGCCTCGACCACGCGGTCGCAGCGCGGACAGTGCTGGACGCCGACGCGCGCGTAGAGGACGCGCAGGTAGTCGTAGATCTCGGTGATGGTCCCCACCGTCGAGCGCGGGTTCGCCGAGGCGGTCTTCTGCTCGATGGCGGTGGTGGGGCTGAGCCCCCTCAGCTGCTCGTAGAGCGGCTTCTCCATCTGGCCGAGGAACTGCCGCGCGTAGCTGGAGAGCGACTCCACGTAGCGCCGCTGCCCCTCGGCGTAGAGGGTGTCGAAGGCCAGCGACGACTTGCCCGAGCCGCTGACGCCGGTGAAGACGACGAGCTTCTTCTTCGGCACCAGCAGCTCGTCGATCTGCAAGTTGTGCTGGCGGGCTCCGCGGATCTCGATGTGCTCGGGTTCCATCAACGTCGCTCGGGGAAGGTCCCCACACCTCACGCTCGCGGCGCGGCGCCGCGCCCGCTGCGGTGGCGCATTATACGGAAGGCGCACCGCGGCACAAGGCGCGTGGCCGGGAGCAGGAGGCCTGTGCTAGCCTCCTGCCCGGAGGTGCTCATGACCCACCGCACCCTCTCCGCCGTCCTCTGCTGCACCGCGCTCCTCTCCTGCGCCAGCCAGGAGGGCACCCTGAGGCGTCGCGCCCTCGCGGGACCGCCGCTCGCCGCCCGACGCGCCAGCGCGGCCGAGGCCCTGCGCGCCTTGCAGGAGAGCCGCTTCGACGACGCGCGGCGGCTCGCCGGCGAGCT
>JAKLHH010000096.1 GCA_022710245.1 Myxococcota bacterium | reverse complement strand
CAGCGTGATGAACTACAAGTGGGAATCTGGATTCCCCTACAACGGTGCGACGAAGTGGTCATACTCAAATGGAACCGCTCAGCCGCTTTGCCAAAGCGGGCACTGTCCTGGCGAGGATGGCGGTTGTGACTGCAATGAATGGGCAGAGATTCACTTTTGATAGAAGCACACAACTTGCAGCTCCATAATCGCGCCTCAGCAACAGCTGGCGGACCTCTACAGTTGCATGAAGCTGGTTGCATTTCGCCCTGCGGTGTGCGAAACGACCAGCAATAGGTTGATCGCGGGGTGCCGCATGCGATACGCGCTACTGACGGCGACTGCTCTGGCTGCCTGCGGTGATGGCCATCGGTTCGAGATGTTCAGCGGCTCTCCACCATGGGGCGCGCCGGCTTGCTACAACGCAGAGGGGCCATATTCACCGAATCGTGGGGTGGGCCACAGTGCGAAGTGCGCCGAACTTAGCTGGATGCTAGAGCCATTGGTCCACGGTTTCGATACCGCGCCGCTCCGATGGCTTCGCGGCGTCGTCACAGGTGACACTCATCGCGGTTGGACTCCTGCCTCCAGCCCGGGCTTCGAAGGCCTGGGGCTGACCAAGGTGCGCGATGGGCAAGGACAGGTGCTCCCGGACGTCGGAGTTCGCTATAGCATTGAAGACGAGGCGGCATCATCCCGTCTGGTGGACCTTAGGGATGCAGAGCTGGTTGTTGGTCTCCAACGACACCACTCGTTCTTGGACGGGGTGGAAGCACAGGGGTCTGCTGGTATCGTCCTGCGCAACACTGAGGGACAGCTGCTCCTCGCGGCGGTGTACGGAACGTTCTCGGAGCACGCGGCTGAGTTGCTACCGGAGATCCGTCTTCAGAAAGGCGACGCCGTTGGGGATCCGATCGATACCCCATGCGAGCGTTCAGATGGTAAACCCGGTGTGAAGCGCATGCGCAAGGTGGCGGTGCGGATCGCAACCCAGAACAGCGACGCCGTGCTTTCCCTCGGCGCGGCGGTCGACGACCGACTGGCCGTCGGCTGCGTGGAGTTCCTGGTGTGTAGGCAGGGGGCGATTGAGCTCGTGAATGATGGAGGTTGTGGCGGAACAGACTACCTGGGCTTATTGCTGATGCGCACGTCGCTCTTGGAGAACTGATGCGTCGGCTCTTCCCCTGCGTGTGTTGGCTGCTCGCCTGCGGAAGTGACGGGGAGGGAATCCCCGCGGTTACCGTCCAGCCATTGCCCAAGGTAACCGACGAGCCTGGGTGCTACCAGGAGCGGGGGCATGCGTCAACGGAGCCTGCTGCGTCGGTCAGTGGCTGCGATGCCACTCTCACCAACCTGGTGACCACGTTCTCAGGGCACGCCTTTGCCCTTCCTTCTGGCGCCGAGCCCGAGGCCTTGGTTGCGGAGGGAACGGTAGCAGGTGACACGGGGCATGGGTGGGCCCCCCCCAGCCCTCTGGCCGCCCGCAAAGGGATTTGGCTTCGCGAGGTCTCGGGGGTCGGACCGCGGTCCGGCGTGGAGGGCGTCACTGAGCTGCTGCTCGAGTATCGGAGCGAAGCACGAGGGCTGGTGGATCTCAAGGGCCAGCGCGTGCGTCTCGTCGTCAATCAGGTAGAGTTCTCCGGGAGCGAGCAGTGGTCGCGCGCAGTGGTCCTCCGGACGATGGGGGGGCAGCTCCTGGTCGCGAGCATCCACGGCGCGATCGACGAGTACTTCGCAGAAGGTTTGCCCGAGCTTCGAGCCCAGATCTCCGGAGAGCGAGGGACGCCCGTCACCCGACAGTGCTCGGGGGCGAATGGCAGCATCACCTCGGTGCCTGCGTCGCTGCAGTTGAGGAGCCTGAACGAGACCAAGGTCTTTGCTGGCTGTACCAGAGGTGGCCTTGCCATCGGCTGTGTGGCGTATCTCGTCGCCACCGGGCGTGTCGAGGAGATCACGAAGATGGAGATCAAACAACTGCCCTGCGCCATCGATCCTCCCCTCGAATTCGAGGTCGCTCGGACGGGTATCCTCGAGCGATAGGGCGCCGTCTCCCACTTGCCGGACCGGGGGGGACAGTGACCTGCCTCGGCCCGGAGTGTCTCGCGCGGCCCTGCAGCGTGACCCAGCGCGGCGGAGACCTTGCCCGGCTGGGCGCGGAGATTGCCAATGTCAGCTTGACGGACAACAATGACTTCATCGGTATGGGGTCTGGCCTGTGCCAGTCCATCCGGGGAACCCAGTGCCCGCAGTGACGATCATGCGATTGTCCATCCTCGTGCTGATGTTTGGCGCAGCAGCGTGCTCCTCCAGCCAACCGTCGAGCAGGGACGTGCAGGACGCACAGCGCCCTGATGTTCCGCGCGATGCCCCGCGCGATGCGCCGGACGCGATGCAGCCCGACCGGAAGAGGGTCTGGACCTTCGATTATGGTCCTGCCGCGGACCTGAATCTCCTCGCGTGCAAGGACCAGAGCATCGCGCCGCCCGCGCCGGACCTCGCGGTAGCGATCGCTGTCGAGCCCGCGATCGAGAAGGCGGTGGCGATCGACTGGATGACGAACGGCGGCCCAGCTCCGGCCATGGACGCGGAGGGGAACCTCTACTACCAGTCCTCTGCTTCGGTAATTTCTCTGACGGCACAGGGGACGCAGCGCTGGAAGTTCAGCGCCACAACAGAGCAGTACGTCGACACGGCTATCTTGATCCGCGGGGACCTCGCGCTCTTCGGCCAGCGCTCCGTGGGCGTGGTGGCGCTCGACCGCAAGAGCGGCGCCGTGAAGTGGAAGACCGCGCTCGATGGTCCGTTCCTGGTCGCGTCGGCCCTGACCGCCGGCGGTCTCGCGAGCGGAGCGGGGCTCATCTTCGTCGGCGGAGGTGACAGCACGCTCTACGGGCTGACGGAGGAGGGGAGCATCTCCGTGCGCACGCCGGTCGCTGGTCTGCCATCCTACGGTCCCCCAGTCGTGGATGAGACCGGCACTCTCTACCTCACGCCACAACCCTCCAGGCGCCTCTACTCGGTCAGCAGCACGGGAGTGATCAACTGGGTGAGGCTCTTTACAGACGCCACCCTCGGTGTTGATAGTCCGCTACCGGCTGGTGGGCGTGTCGGGGTCATCATGGGAATCCCAGGCCCTGGCCCCGGTGGCCGGAAGGAAGCGATGGTCAGCCAGGACTGCGGCGTTACTCGGTGGAACCAGGCAGGCGCTGCCTGTTCGCTCGTCCGTCCGGACGGCAACCTCATCTGCATCCGACCGGGCAACGGTGCCACGGTGTGGCAGGTCGTGAGCCTATCCGCCGCGGATGGCGCCGAGCTCTGGACGGCCGACCTCGACGGGACCGAGGACAGCGGGGCTTTCACGATCGATAGCATCGGGCCGATCGGGAGGGACGGGGTCGTCTACGTCACGCTACGGAACATCTATTCCTCGAGCAAGCCCGGCTCGGCCTCGCAGCTGAAGGCGTTCGCGATCGGAACGGGCAAGCCGCTCTGGACGCTCTCCTTCATGGACAGTTACCTCCGGGGGCAGCCGGTCCTGGCAGAGGACGGGCGGATGTATCTCTTCGGGGTGCACCTGGAGGCGAGCGGAGCGGTGCAAACGTACATGTTCGTCGTCCGTACGACCAGCCCGGGCCTCGCCAAGCAGGGCTGGCCGCGAAGCACCCACGACAACCAGAACACGAACAGCGCGCTGACCCCGCTCTGAGCTCGCGGGCCGCCTACCGCCGTAGCTTCCTCAGGTCCCCGACTCGCAGCGTGACCTTCTGCGCGTCGAAGTACTCCGCGAGCGGGATGGTGAACTTGCGGCTCTGGCCGACGAGCTCCTTCCACTGCGTCGGGCTGAGCTGCCCCTCCTTCTCGAGGAAGGCGACCAGCCGCCCGCGGAGCTCGTCCACCGCCGCGCGCGCGAAGTAGAGGTCGGAGACCTTCACCAGCTCGCCGCCGTCGATGAGGAGCTTCAGCGCGGCGGAGACCTGGCCCGGCTCGGCGCGGAGCTCGGCGGCGAGCGTGCCGTCCCGCGGCGGGGCGAGCGCGGCCTTCTGGTAGAGCTCGCGGATCCGTCCGACCAGCGGCTGCAGCGAGCCGCCCGCGGCCTCACGCTTGTGGCCCTTGCGGTAGCAGAGCTCGCGCTCGACGACGAGCTCGCCCGCCTTCTCCAGCGCCTGCAAGACCGCGAAGTAGAGGCGCGGGTCGAGCTCGGTCGCGATCCGCGAGCGGAGCTCCTCGCGGCTGATCCCCGCCTCGAGGGGGCGCTCGGCGTGGTGGCGTGAGACGAGCTCGCGGCAGCGGTCGAGGAGCCAGCGGAAGTGCTCCGCGTGGACCATCGCGTCGCTCTCGCGGTCGAAGCGGACCACGCCGCCCCGCTCGCGCAGGCGCTGGAGGTGCTTCTCCAGCTCGTCGGGGACGAGCGGCAGCCGCTGCTGCAGGCCCTCGCGCGTCAGGCCCGTCGGGCCCGCGGCGAGGAGCTCGAGCGCCACGCGCTCCTCGCGCTCGGCCGCCGCCATCCGCTTGACGAGCGCGATCGCCGCCTCGTCGCGCGGCCGCAGGCGCCGCGAGAGGACGCGGATCACGCGCCCGCCGCCGACCGTGGTGCCGTAGTTCTCCTGCTTCTGGAAGCCGCGCAGGATGAAGCGGTCGCCGGGGAGCGCGACGACCGGCTCCTGGAAGCGGAGCTGCGCGAGCGCGGCCTGGCCGGCCTCGAGCCGCGGCGCCTCGAGGAGGACGCAGGTCGCCTCCTGCTGCCTCGTGCCGATGTGGAAGAGGACCTTGGCTCGCGCCGGCAGCGAGCGCCGCGTGCCCGGCAGCAGGCGCAGCTGCACGTCGATCATCGACGAGGGGTGGAGCATCCCCGGGTGGACGAGCACCTCGCCGCGCGCGACCGCCTGGCGCTCGACGCCGCCCAGGTTCACCGCGGTCCGCTGCCCGGCCACCGCCCGCTCGACCGGCTCGCCGTGGACCTGCAGCCCGCGCACCTTCGAGGTGACGCCGCCCGGCAGGACCGCGGTCTCCTCGCCGAGCGCGAGGCTCCCCGAGAGGAGCGTGCCGGTCACCACCGTGCCGAAGCCCTTCATGGTGAAGACGCGATCGAGGGGCAGGCGCAGCAGGCCGTGCGGGTCGCGGGCCGAGATCCCCGAGGCGAGCTCCGCGAGCGCGGCGCGCAGGGCGGGCAGGCCGGCGCCGGTCACCGCCGAGCAGGGGACGATCGGCGCCTCCGCGAGCGAGCTCCCGGCGAGGAAGGAGCGGACGTCGTCGGTGACGAGCTTCAGCCACTCGTCGTCGACCAGGTCCGCCTTGGTCAGCGCGACGAGGCCGCGCTCGACGCCGAGGAGCTGGCAGATGTCGAGGTGCTCTCGCGTCTGCGGCATCACCCCCTCGTCCGCCGCGACGACCAGCATCACCAGGTCGAGGCCGCCCGCGCCGGCGACCATGCTCTTGATGAAGCGCTCGTGCCCCGGCACGTCGACGACGCCGAAGCGCACCTCGCCGAGCTCGAGGTGCGCGAAGCCGAGCTCGATGGTGATGCCCCGGCGCTGCTCCTCCTTCAGGCGATCGGTGTCGATGCCGGTGAGCGCCTTGACCAGGGCCGTCTTGCCGTGGTCGATGTGCCCGGCGGTGCCGAGGATGACGGAGCGGGCCACCGCCGGCCTCAGTCCTCGGTCTTGGGGACGGCGCCGAGCTCCTTCAGCTTCTTCTCCACGTCGGAGCGCATCGGGTGGCGGACCGGCGCGACCTTGAGGAAGCCGAGGTAGGCCTGGGCGGCGAGCTTCTTGTTGCCCTTCTCGTCGGCCGCGCGGCCGAGGAGGAAGTAGGCGTCGGGCAGCCAGGGGTCGGTCGCCTGGCCGACCTTGGAGGCCGCCTCGAGGTGCGGCAGCGCCTCGCCCTTCTTGCCGCGGTCGTAGAGGATCTGCCCGATCTCCTTCTGCGCGGCGCCGTGCTTCGGGTCCTTGGCGACGGCGGTCTCGAAGGCCTGCAGCGCCTTGCCCTCCTGCCCGAGGTCCGCCTGCGCCCGCCCCATGTAGTAGTAGGCGTCGGCGGAGTTCGGCAGCACCTTGATCACCGCCTGCAGCTCCTTGAGCCCGTCCTTGACCGCGCCGTTCTTCACCTGCAGGACCGCGCGCCGCAGGCGGATGTCGGTGAGCCCGCTGTCGAGCTTGAGCGCCTCGGTGTAGGCGTCGAGCGCGTCGAGCTGCTTGTTGCGCTGCTCCTGGACCTGCCCGAGGACCACGTAGTAGTCCGCCTTCTTCTCACGCTCGATCGCCTGGTTGATCTCGATCAGCGCCTCGTCGAGCTTGGCCTGGGCGAGCCGCGCCTCGGCGCGCACCACGCGCGCCTGCGCGGTGACCGCCGCGACCTCGACGATCTTGGCGGCCTCGGTGAGGCTCTTCTCCAGCTTGCCGGCCATCAGGTAGGCGCGCGAGGCGGCGAGCCGGAGCTCGGGGGCGGGCAGCTCCTCGGTGAGCGCCTCGTCGTACTCGGCGGCCGCGAGCTTGTACTCGCGCAGCTGCATGTAGAGCTCGCCGAGCTTGGCCGAGAGCCCCGGGTAGGCCTTGTCGCGCTTCTTCAGCTCGAGGTACTGCTTCTTCGCCGGCTCGAGCTTGCCCGAGTCGGCGAGCACGCTCGCCAGCCCGAAGAGCGCCTGGTTGAGCGTCGCGTCGAGCTTGAGCGCCTCCTCGAACTTCTCCTGCGCCCTGTCGAGCTTCTTGCTGGCGTAGAGCACCTCGGCCTGGGCCAGGCGGATGGGGGCCGGCGCGCGCACCTTCTTCTCCGCCTGGTCGAGGAGCGCGAGCGCCTCCTCGGGCTTGCCGTTCTTCAGGTGGATCTTGGTCAGGTGGTAGTAGGAGTCGAAGTGCGTCTCGTCCTGCTTGAGCGCCGCCTGGAAGTTCGCCTCGGCCTCGGCGCGGCGATCGAGCGACTCGTCGACGAGCCCCTGCGCGTAGAGGATGACCGGCGAGTTTGGCGCCAGGCGGCTCGCCTCCTCGAGCGCCTTGCGCGCGTCGAGCGGCTTGTTGAGCGCGATCATCGCGTGGGCGACCATGCTCGCGATCTGCACGTCGGTCGGGTCGATCGCCTGGGCGCGCCGGAAGAGGCGCAGCGCCTCGGTGTACTGCCGCGAGACGTAGAGGAGCCGCCCCATGCTGAGGTGAGCGGCGGCGTTGTCGGGGTTGATCCTCATCGCCTGCACGAGCAGCTGGCGCGCCTGGTTGACCTCGCCCTGCTGCGCCGCCAGATCCGCCGAGAGGGTCTGCGCGAGGGAGAGCTCGGAGGGCGCCACCTGGCCGCCGCTCCCGATCAGCTGGGCGAGGACCGGCTTGGCCTCCTTGGTGCGGCTCTCCCCGAGGAGGAGCCGAGCCTTGAGCAGCAGCGCGCCCGGGTGCCCGGGCACGGCGGCGAGGGTCTTCTCCACCCAGGTCGCGGCGCCCTTCAGGTCATTGAGCTGGCGGTAGGCCATCGCGGTGCCGAGGAGCGCGGCCGGGTGGGTCAGGTCGGCCGTGAGCGCCCGCGCGAAGGAGCCGATCGCCGTCTTCGCGTCGTGGGCGGCGAGCTGACCCCAGCCGAGGTAGATCGCGGCCTGCGCGTCGCGGGGCTCGAGGTCCGAGCACTTCTTCAGCGCGATGATGGCCGCGGTGAGCTCGCCCGTCGCCAGCGTGTGGAGCGCGCGGGCCTTGTCGAGGACCGGTGACTTGAGCTGGGACTTGGCGAGGAAGGCGAGCGCCGCCTCGGCCTGCGCGCGGCGACCCGGGTTCGCGCCGAAGCGGTGGATGACGGCGGAGGCGGCCTGCAGCTGGACGAGCCGCGGCTCCGGATCGTCCTTCAGCACCTTGCCGGCGAGCTCGAGCTCGTCGGCGGCCTTGCTGTAGGCGTCGAAGGTGTCGGCGCGGAGCGCCTTCTGCGCGGCCGCCACGCGCTCCTTCGCGCGGGTCCGCTTGCCGTGCTCGCCGGTGATGAGGTCGATCCCGAAGAAGCCGAAGTCGGTCAGCAGACCGAGCAGGATGCCGACCACGACGACGAGGCCGCCGGCGCCCGCCCCCAGGTAGAGCGGCTTGATGCGCCAGCGCTGGGGCCGCGGGGCGGCCTCGGGTCCACCGTCGAGCTCCTCCTCCGCCTCCGGCTCCCGCTCCTCGTAGGAGGCCTGCTCGGGCGCGCCGGCGGCCTGCATCGCCTCGCGCGACGGCGGGGCGAAGACGACCGGCGCCGCCCCCTCGTCCTCCTCCTCCTCGGGCTCGTCGAAGTGGGGCGCCTTGGGCGCGACCACGTCGGTGATGCCCTGCAGCCCGCCGCTGGGCGCCTTGGGCGCGACCACGTCGACGGTGTCCATGGGCCCGCCGCCCGAGGGGCCCTTGGGCGCCGGCAGGTCGAAGCTGGTGTCGAGGCCGAGGCCCACCGACTTGCCCGCCGAGACCGGCAGGTCGTCGAGCTCCGCGAGGTCGTCACCGCCGCCAGCGCCGATGTCGAGCTGCCCGTACTCGAGCGGCGAGGAGGGGCGCTTGGGCGCGAGCCCGTCGACGACGCCGGCGGGCGGCTCCGAGGAGGCGCGCTTGGGCGCGGGCAGGTCGCCGACCGGATCCCTGCGTCCAGGCTCGGCGCTGTCCTTCGGCGCTGGCAGGTCGGCGAGCTCACCGTCGTCACCGCCCCCGAGCTCGATCTGGCCGTACTCGAGGCCGCTCCCCGTGGCGCGCTTGGGCGCCGGGAGGTCGCTGATCCCCTCCTTGGGGGCTGGCAGGTCGGCGAGGTCGTCGAAGAGGGCCGCAGCGGAGGGCGCAGGGGCGCGGGGGGGCGGCGGCGGCGCGCCGCGGCCGGCGGGGGCGCCCTTGGGCGCCAGCAGATCCGGCCCGCCGAGGTCCAGCTCGCCGGGGTCGCCCGAGGGGTCCTGGTCGAAGCCCGCGAGGTCGAAGCCGCCCCGCTGAGGCGGAGGCGGTGCGGTCCTCGGCGGCGGAGGCGGCGCGGTCCTCGGCGGCGGAGGCGGCGCGCTCCTCGGCGGTGGCGCGCCCCTCACGGGTGCGCCCTTGGGCGCCGGGAGGTCCACCAGGTCGTCGAGGCCGCCGGCGCTGCCCACCTGCCCCCGGAGCGCGGCCGCGGGGCGTGGGGACGGGGCGCCCCTGGGCGCGGGGAGGTCGGCGAGGTCGTCGAGGGCGCCGCCGCCCCCGCCGAAGTCGAAGTCTCCGCCGCCCAGGTCGTCGAGGCCGCCGCCCGGCGCCGCGAGGTCGTCGAGGGCAGCGCTGGCGGGACGCGCGGACGGGGCTCCCCTGGGCGCGGGGAGGTCGGCGAGATCGTCGAGGCCGCCCTTGGGCGCGGGCAGGTCGGCGAGGTCCTCGAGCGCGCCCTTGGGCGCGGGCAGGTCGACGCCGCCGTCGAAGCTGCCGGAGGCGGCGGGCGCAGCCTTGGCGCCGCCGCGCGCGTAGGGCGCCAGCGCGGGCACCTGCACGAGGGGCCGCCAGGAGTTGCCGTCGAGGCTGACCTCCTCGTCGCCGTCGAGCTTCTTCTGCTCCAGCATGGCCGCGATGGCCCGCTCGAGGAAGGGCCCGAAGACCTTGCCGGTGCGGCGACGCAGGTAGTAGCGGCCCGCGACGGGGGTGGCTCCCGCGGGCGGCGGCGGGGCGGCCGCGGCGGCGCGCGGCGGTGGTGGCGGTGGCGCCGCGCCGGGGTCCCAGCCCGCGTCGACCGCCGGCTTCTTCACGCCGAAGGTGGCCTGGCAGCGGGGGCAGCGCATCGTCAACCCCTGCGGGGGGATGCGGCTGTCGTCCACCTCGTAGAGCGCGTTACACTTCTGGCAGGTGATCTTCATCGCGTCGCCTTCAGGGAGCGCGCGGGCCTCCCTGTCACCTCACCCTCGAGGGCCGAGGATTGCGGAGCCACTTCACCAAACTGGCTGACGCCCGCAGTTTTACCATCGAAGGCGCGGTTTTTCAACGCGGGCGCGTACACGGAGCCGGCTCCCTGCAGCGTGCGGTTGCGTGCGGCGAGCCGAGCGGTGGCCGCGGCGTGCGGAGCGGTGGCCGCGGCGCGCGGGGCGGTGGCCGCGGCGGGCGGGGATGGTGCGTCGCGGCGGGCGCGGGCGGCGGGTGGCGGGCGGCTCAGCGACGGGCGGGGATGGTGCGTCGCGGCGGGCGCGGGCGGCGTGTGGCGGGCGGCTCAGCGACGGGCGGGGATCCGCTCGAGGCCGAGCATCCACGGGCGCAGCGCCTCGGGGACGCGGACCGAGCCGTCGGCCTGCTGGTAGCGCTCGTAGATGGAGATGATGGCGCGGCTCATGGCGAGCGCGGTCCCGTTCAACATGTGCACGAAGGCCGGCGCCGCGCCCGGCTCGGGCCGGAAGCGGATGTTGAGCCGGCGCGACTGGTAGTCGGTGCAGTTGCTGCAGGAGGTGACCTCGCCGTAGGCGCCGCGCCCGGGCATCCAGGCCTCGAGGTCGTACTTCTTCGCGGCGGGCGCGCCGAGATCGCCGGAGCAGACGTTGACCACGCGGTAGGGCAGGTCGAGGCCCTGGAAGAGCTCCTCCTCGACGGCGCGGATCTCCTCGTGCATCGCCGGCGAGTCCTCCGGGCGGCAGATGACGAACATCTCTGCCTTGGTGAACTGGTGCACGCGGTAGAGCCCGCGCGACTCCTTGCCGTAGGCGCCGGCCTCGGTGCGGAAGCAGTGCGAGAGCCCGAGGTAGCGGAGCGGCAGCTCGGCCGCCTCGAGGATCTCGTTCGAGTGGTAGCCGCCGACGGTGATCTCGGCGGTGCCGACCAGGCTGAGGTCCGAGCCCTGCAGGCTGTAGACCTGCGTCTCCGGCCCGCGCGGCGCGAAGCCGATCCCCTCGAGGATCTCGTCGCGCGCGAGGTCCGGGGTGACGATGGGGATGAAGCCCTTCGGCACCAGGCGGGAGGCGGCGTACTGGACCAGCGCCGCCTCGAGGAGCGCGGCCTCGCGCTTGAGGTAGTAGAAGTTGCTGCCCGTCACCTTCGCCGCGCGGTCGAAGTCGATGGTGTCGGTCAGGCGGCCGAGCTCGACGTGGTCGCGCGCCTCGAAGGGCAGCGTCACCGGCTCGCCCCAGCGCGAGATCTCCACGTTGTCCGCGTCGGTGGCGCCGAGCGGCGCGTCGGCCGCGAGGAGGTTCGGCATCCGCCTGAGCAGCGCGTCGCGCTCGACCTTGAGCTCCTCGACCTTGCCCTCGAGCTCGCCGAGCTCCTGCTTGAGGCCCTTGACCTTGTCCACGGCGGCCTGGCGCGCCTCGCCGGCGAGGCCCTTGATGGAGGTGGAGAGCTCGTTGCGCTGGCCGCGCAGCTCGTCGAGCCGGCCCTGCGCCTTGCGCCACTCGCCGTCGACGGCGAGCAGGCGATCGAGGTCCACCTTCTGGGGGTCGAGCTTGCGCTTCAGGATCGACTCCCTGATCAGCTCCGGTCTCTCGCGGACGGTGCGTACGTCGATCATCGGGTCTGCCTCCTCGAGCCCGCCATCTATAGCTCATCGTCGGCGCTCCGTCGAGCAGCGGACGCAGCTCGGCCGTTGACCGCGGCGGCGCGGTGGCTTACCCTTCGACGCTGGGTCGCAGGATGGTGGGGCGTTCTCGCGGAGGAGTGGCCGAGCGGTCGAAGGCGGCGGTCTTGAAAACCGTTGAGCGCAAGCTCCGGGGGTTCGAATCCCTCCTCCTCCGCCCTTCAGGCTTGTTTTTTTCGAGGGAGTCAGCTAGATGATCCTGGGCTCCGCGGGAGCCCCGGCTCGGAGAGATGACCGAGAGGCCGAAGGTGCTCGCCTGCTAAGCGAGTGTAGGGGCATAAATCCCTACCGAGGGTTCGAATCCCTCTCTCTCCGCCACTGTCGGGCTTGCCAGGGGATGGCACCCTGTGCTAACCGGCCCGCTGGTGAGGGCGCATAACTCAGTGGAAGAGTGCCATCCTCACACGGTGGAAGTCGCAGGTTCAAATCCTGCTGCGCCCATTCAGTAGCACCTCGGAAAGCACGCCCAGTCTGCCTCCCCGGCGGCTGGGCGTTTTCCTTTTGGGCGGCGGAGGTCGGGGTCGGGCTACGGGCAGGCCGCTCCGTTGACGAGACAGGTGACCACCGCGCCCACCGCGCCGTCGGCGCCCTTCGCAGCGTAGCTGACGTTGTCGCCGACCTTGCCGCCGTTGCCGCCGACGCCCTTGGCGCCGCCCGCCGCGCCGGTCGAGACGTAGGTCGGAAGCACGGTGGGGAGGGCGGCCCCGAGGACGACGAGGCCGTACGACGGCCCGCCGTGCCCACCCGCGCCGCCGGCCCCGCCGCCGCCGTAGCCGCCGTCGCCGCCCGTGCCGCCGGCCCCGCTGGTCATCGGATAGTAGGGGCAGAGCGGGGGGCCGTACGGCGGGCAGAGCCCGTAGTAGCTGCCGCCCGAGGCGGAGCCTCCACCGCCGGCGCCGGCGCCGAAGCCCTG
>JAKLHH010000959.1 GCA_022710245.1 Myxococcota bacterium | reverse complement strand
GGTGGCATCGACCGCGTCGTCACCGCGCCCCCCGATCCGCCGCGGCCTCGCCGTTGTCGCCCTCGGCGCGGCGGTGCCGGGCCAGCTCGCCGCGGTCGTGCCGGAGCGCGTCCTCCCGCTGGTGCTGCTGCTGGAGCCGGCGCAGCGCCTCGGCGCGCTCGGCCTCGAACTCGGCCCGCATCGCCGCGATCTTCGCCTCCAGCGCCTCGGACCGTCGCGCGAGCTCCCGCTCCTTGGCCGCGGCCTGCTGCTCGCGGTCGAGCGAGGCGGCGCGCTCGACCGCCTCGCGGGCCATCCGCGCGGCGCCGGTGAGGAACCCCTCGGGGCTCGTCACCACGTCGAGGAGCTCCACGCCATGATCGGTGAGCAGGAACTCGCGGATCTGGTTCGAGTGTGCGATGCCGCGCGACTTCAGCACGTAGAGCCCGCGGTTGCGCTCGCCGCTGCCCTCGAGGACGCGGAGCAGGAGCCAGGTGTCCATCAGGGAGGAGACGCCCACCTCCGACTGCTCGAGCGAACCGTCGCCAGAGAGGCTGTTGAAGAGGGCGGTGATGCCCTTGCCCTTCAGGTAGTCGATGAAGCGGAGCAGCATGCTCCTCACCGCGAAGCTGTCGCTCCCGGCGAGGAAGTTCGTCACGGGGTCGAGCACCACCACGGACGGCTGCAGCTCCTCGATCGCCCTGTGGAGCGTGGTGAGGTGCGCCTCCAGCCCGTGCAGCGTCGGGCGCCAGGCGCGGAGGCTGAGCAGCCCCGCCTCGGTCCAGCGGCCGAGGTCGAGGCCGATGGAGCGCATGTTGCGGACGATCTGCGCCGGCGCCTCCTCGAAGGAGAAGTAGAGCGCGCGCTCGCCGCGGGTGCAGGCGGCGTCGACGAAGTGGGCGGCGATCGAGGTCTTGCCGGTCCCGGCCGTCCCCGAGACGAGGATGCTCGAGCCCTTGTAGACGCCGCCGGCGAGCATCGCGTCGAGGCGCGGGATGCCGGAGGGGACCCGCTCGCTGGAGACGTCGTGCGCGAGCCCGAGCGAGGTGATGGGCAGGACCGCGAGGCCGCCCTCGTCGATCAGGAAGGGGTACTCGTTGGTGCCGTGCGCGGCGCCGCGGTACTTGACGACGCGCAGCCGCCGCGTCGAGAGCTCGCCGTCGACGCGGTGGTCGAGGACGATGACGCAGTCGGAGACGTACTCCTCGAGGCCGTGCCGGGTGAGCTGCCCGTCGCCGCGCTCGCCGGTGATGATGGCGGTCAGGCCCCGGTCCTTCAGCCAGCGAAAGAGTCGGCGCAGCTCGGCGCGCAGGATGGCCTGGTTGGAGAAGGCGCCGAAGAGGCTCTCGACGGTGTCGATGACGATGCGCTTCGCGCCGATCGCGTCGACCGCGTAGCCGAGGCGGACGAAGAGCCCCTCGAGGTCGTACTCGCCGGTCTCCTCGATCTCGCTCCGCTCCACGCGGACGTGGTCGAGGGCGACCTTCTTCTCTTCGGCGAGGCGGGTGAGGTCGAAGCCGAGCGAGGCGACGTTCGCGGTGAGCTCGGCGGCGGTCTCCTCGAAGGCGACGAAGACGCCGGGCTCGTCGAAGCGGGTGGCGCCGTTGACCAGGAACTGCATGGCGAGGAGCGTCTTGCCGCAGCCCGCCGCGCCGCAGACGAGCGTGGGCCGCCCGCGCGGCAGCCCGCCCCCCGTCACCTCGTCGAGACCCTGGATACCGGTCGCGGCCCTGGGCAGGGCGCCGCCGTCTGCACAACTGCTCATGTCGGGGATCCTCCCGTGTCCACGCTGCCCACTGACATCACCGGGAGGGAAATTAGCTCCACCGGGAGCGACTGTCATGGTCAAAAGAGACCAGAGCGACCCCATGGTCCTGCAAGTTGCACGAGAGACCAGCGCGACCCAACGAGACCAGAGCGACCCATGGTCTTGTAGGTTGCAACAGGTCGCTCAGCGGAGCTTGCCGGCGTACTCGCTGAGCGTGGTCGGGTTGAGGTAGGCCGCGCGGCAGACGCCGGGCGTGTGGCCGAGCTGCCGGGCGACCTTGCGGATGGCGCCGCCGAGGAGCTTCTCGGCCTCGGCCGCGGAGGCCGGCGCGCCGAGCTTGCCGAGCTCCTCGGCGAGCAGGCGGTTGGCGTGGAGCGTGCGGAGGTCCTTCGGCTTCGCGCCGTAGCCCGCGAGGAGTTGCTCGACGTGGCGTTCGGTGATCGGGCGCGCGCCGGCGGGGCCGGGGACCTGGAAGAGGCGCTCGCCCGCCGTGGCGAGGAAGAGTCGCACGGTGCTCGCGAGCTGCGGGTCGACGAGCTCGCGCTGCCAGTGAACGCCGGCCTTGCCGCGAAACTGGAAGAGGACGGTATCGCCGAGGACGGTGACGTGCTGCTTGAGGAGCGAGGAGGCGCCGTAGCTCGCGGCCTTCTCCTTGCGGCTCGCGTAGCGGTCGGAGCCGACGCGCATGTACGTGCGGTCCATGATGCGCACGATGGCGGCGAGGGCGGTCTGGCGATCGAGCTTCGGCTCAGCCAGCGTGCCCTCGACCCAGCTGCGGAGCTGCGGGAGCCTGCCGGCGAAGCGCTCGACGCGGGCGAACTTCTCGGCGCTGCGCTCGGGCGTGACGGTCGCGGCGAGCGGGGTCGCGGTCCCGGGGGCGCTCGCGGGGCGGCCATGGGCGACGCCGCCGAGGGCGAGGAGGAGCGCGAGGAGGAGGGCGGTCCGACGCGGCACGCCCTCCTGCATTGCACGCTGCGTGCCCGGTCGCCGGCGGCCTCGCTGGCGGTCAAGTGGTTGTGATCGCGTCGTCGCCCGGTGGCCGGCGTGGTGGCCGGGCCACGGCGGTGGTGGCCAGCGGTGGTGGCCACCGGTGGCGAGCTCGCGCCTGACCCTCCGCGAGGCCGACACCCTCCTCGAGGCGCTGGGCTGGACTGCAGCTCCGGGTTCAGGCCGTCACCGAAGCGCCGGCCGGCGCGGGCCCCGTCGCCGCGAGCAGGCTGGCGACGGCGGCCTGCACCGCTCGCTCCTCCTCGGCGTCCGGGTCCAGCCACGCGCGCGCCCTCTGCGCGAGGGCCTCGAGGCGCTCGGCGTCCCAGTGCGCGCCCGGGACGAGCAGCTCGCTCCGGGCGCCGACGTGCTGCGAGACGGCGGCGAAGGCCGCGAGCGCGTAGGTCTTCTGGAAGGTGCCGGCCGGGTCGTCGCCGCCGAGCGCCAGGTAGGCCTCGGCGAGCCGCGCCAGGCTCTGGAGCTCCAGGGTGTGCCAGACGAGGGGGCGCTGGAGGAGCCGCACCACCTCCTCGGGCCTGCCCGCGGCGAGGAGCGCATCCGCGGTGCGGATCGCGCCGAGGAGCTGCCGCTGCACGGGCTGCTCGGGCCCCCAGTCGCTCGCGGCGAGCGGCTCGGGGAGCGGCTCGCAGAGCGCGAGGAGCGGCTCGACCTGGCACTCGCCGGTGAGGGCCTGCGCCGCCTGGAGCTGCCTCTGCGCCGCCTCGAGGTCGCCGGCGATGAGGAGCGCGACGCCGCGCAGGTGGTGCAGGTGCTGGCGCTCCGCCTCCGAGAGCCCCGCCTCGGCGAGCGGCTCGAGGACGCGGCGGATCTCGGGCCAGGCTGGCCGGTGGAAGGTGAGGTCCCCGACGCGGGTGAGCGCGACCTTCGCGTGGAGTGGGTGCCGCGCGTGCGCGAAGGCGGTGAGCTCCTGGCCCAGCTTGGCGTGCCCCGCCTCGCGGAGCGCCGAGTCGAGCCGCAGCAGCGCCGTCGGGTCGTCGCGAGCCTCCTCGCGGAGCGCCGCGGCTCGAGTCGCGGCCTCCGCCGCGGAGAGCCCGCCGAAGAGGTGCGCGTCCGCAGCGCGCTCGTCGCGCCCGCGCACCCGCAGCACCGTCGAGCAGTACCCCACGTCC
>JAKLHH010000958.1 GCA_022710245.1 Myxococcota bacterium | reverse complement strand
CCCCGGCCTCGGCCCCCGCCCCCGCCGTCCCCGCCGCCCCGCCGAAGGTGCGCCGCCCCCTGCCCTCCGCGCCGCGCGACTTCACGCCCCTCGCCGGCGAGGTCCCCTGGCTGGTCGGCGCGCGCATCAACGGCGTCGCCTGGTCGCCCGACGGCGAGGTCCTCGCCGCCGTCGGCGCGAACCGCGGCCTCCTCTTCAACGTCCTCGGCGAGGTGCTCGCCGAGCTCGCCGGCCCCTTCGGCTACGCCTACGACGTGACCTTCAGCCCCGACAGCAAGCTCCTCGCCGTCGGCTTCCACGCCGGCCACCTCGTCCTCTACGACGCCGAGACCGGCGCGCGCGTCCGCGAGCTGAAGGGCCACGGCGGCGTCCCGAACGGCGTGCGCAAGCTCCGCTTCAGCCCCGACGGCACCCGCCTGGCCTCGGCCTCGAGCGATCGCACGCTGCGCGTCTGGGACGTGAAGAAGGGCAAGGCGCTCCTCACCCACGAGGAGAAGGCCGACGTCAACGGGCTCGACTGGTTCCCCGACGGGCAGCGCCTCGCCTTCTGCACCGACACCTCCGTCGGCATCTACGACCTGCAGAAGCAGAAGCGCGTGGCCCAGGCCGCCAGGTGCGGCTCGGCCGACGTGCTGGTGATCGACGGCGGCGAGCGGGTCGTGGCCGACGGCTGCGCCGGCAAGCTCGGCGTGCTGATCCTGGACGGCAAGAAGCTCGAGGTGGAGCGCAAGCTCGCGCAGCGCGACGCCTGCCGGCTACGCCTCGGCGACGACGGCTCGCTCGTCGTCGCGAGCTGGCAGGGCAAGGACCGCGGCGTCTCCCGCTGGGACCTGCGCAAGCGCAAGCGCGCGCCGCTCGCGGGGCACGCGGACTCCGCCGTCTGGGCGCTCGACGTGCACCCGCAGACCGGCGAGCTCGCGGCCGCCGGCGATCACGGCCTGGTCCACCGCTGGGACGCGGGCGGGCGGCCCCTCACGGCCAGCGACGGCGCCGGGCACACGAAGGCGGTCGAGCGCCTCGCCCTCTCGCCGGGCCGCGACCGGCTCTACAGCGCCTCCAGCGACGGCGCGGTGATCGCGTGGGAGCTCGCGAGCGGCAAGCCGCTCGGCACCTATCGCATCAAGGGGAGCGACGGCACCGAGGGCGTCGCGCTCTCCGCCGACGGCCGCACCCTCTTCGCGACCGGCTTCTCCGGCATCGCCGCCTTCGACCTCGCCACCGGCGAGACCCTCTGGCACCGCGAGACCGACCGCGTGCGCCGCGTGCTGCCGCTCGACGAGCGGACCGTCGTGGTCGCCCTCGGCGAGCGGCTGGTCTGGATCGACGCGCGGACCGGCGAGACCCTGCACAGCGGGCAGCCGACCGGCGGCTGGAGCGTCCACTTCGTCGAGCGCCTGCGCGACGGCCGGCTCGTCACCGGGCAGTTCCTCGGCGACCACGAGCTCGCCCTCTGGGATCCCGAGCAGCGCGAGGTGAGCAGCCTCTTCAAGCTGGAGATCGCCAGCACGCACGGCCTCTACGACCTCCGCCAGCTCCCCGATGGGCGGCTGCTCCTCTCCCTCGCCGACCAGACCCTGCGCCTCGTCGACGCTGGGGTCACGCGCGAGGAGACCATCCTCACCACCAAGGTCTCGCAGGACCGGATCGCGATCAGCCCGGGCCAGGCCCGGCTGGTCGGGACAGCGGGCGCGATGCTGACCGTGTGGAGCTTCCCGGGCCTCGAGGTGCAGCAGGAGCTCACCCTGCCCTTCCCGGTGAGCGCGCTCTGCTTCGTCGACGAGACGCAGCTCATCGCCGGCGGCAAGAACGGCCAGCTCTACCGCGTCCGCGTCGGCGCGGCCGCAGCGGGCCCGATCCCGCTCGGCTGAGCCGCCCGCCGCGACCCCGGGGTGCTCGTGGCCGCCCGCGTTCGCTCCTTGAACCCTGCAGTGAGGTCAGGGGCCTTCAGTACCCGCGGGTCCGCGAGCGCCCTCGCACGCGCACCAGACCGACCAGCGCGGGGAGCGCTAGCCCGCCCGCCCGCTCCTCGACGCGGTCGGCGAGGACCTGCAGCTCGGCAGGACCGCGCGGCTGCTCGCGCCAGGACGCGTGGTCCCGCAGCGCCTCGAACGCGGCGCGCTCGAGCTCTCCCGCGTCGGCGTCCCCCTCGAGCAGGTCCCAGGCGGCCCGCACGCGCTCGATGCCGTCGGCGGGCTTCAGGTAGCTCCGGTCCTTCTTGCCGAGGCGCACGCAGAGGTCGCACTGGCAGAGCCCGGTCATCGCGGCCCACTCGACGATCACGCGCTCGCCCGCGCTGAGCTCCGCGAACCGCGCCCTGCGCACGCCCTCGTCGGACCAGAGCAGATCCTCGGCGTCCTCTAGCCGCGCGCCCGGCTTGCGCAGCTCCGAGAAGTAGAGGCCTCGCTTCACGTAAACGATCGGGCTCGAGGGCCCAGCGCGCAGCACCTCCTGCCACGGCTCGGCCTGACCGACGATGCGCCAGCCCGTTGGGCTGGCCACCCCGCGCTCCAGCCAGTCGCGGTCCTCGGCGAAGATGAGCCGGGACCAGTGGTAGGCGGCGTCGCTCGAGGCGTTGCAGCAGCCAGCGGCGTCGCTGAAGAAGAAGCTGATCGACTTATCGCTGCGCTCCCACTGGCGGTCGCCCTCCAGCCCGTCGTAGGCTATCGAGCCGAGGTACTCGTCGAGCACCAGGCGGTTCGCCTGCCTGGCCTTGCAGCTCCGGCGGATCTGCAGTTCGATCCACTCCCAGACCCGCCCGTGCAGCTCACGCACCGGGAGGGCGTCGGTCCTCGCTCGCTCGATCTCGACGCTGAAGCCAATCGCGCCCATCGGACACCTCCGGCGGAGGTCATATACGAGCCCGGGCTGGGGGGCTTCCCGGTCGCGTGACCAGGCCCGTCACGACTCCAGGTCCCGAGGTGATGCCCCTGCGAACCTGACTCCACCACTGAGAGAGGGCAAGCTCATCGGCAGTGGACGATCACCTTCCGCGCCTGGCGGGCGGCTCGAGCCGCCCGAGCGCATGGCGCGCGCGCTCGCGGACCAGCGGGCTCTCGTCCTTCGCGGCGACCCCCTCGAGGAAGGCGCGGCTCCCCGGCAGCGCGAGGTGCCACAGCGCGTTGAGGATGGCGACCTTGGCCTCCTCGTGGGCCTTGCGCTGCCAGCGGTTTCTGCGCCAGCCGTCCGGGTAGGGCCGGCACGCCGGCCGCAGGGTCCTCGCCCGGCTGTCCCAGGCATGCTCGCAGGTGCGCTCGCGACCGAAGGCCGCGGTGAGCTGGGCCAGGGCGCGGGGACCGCCGAGCACCGCGAGCTGCTCGGGCGGGAACCCGTCAGGGAAGTACCGCGCCCCGAGCTCCCAGATCGACCGGCCGTCGAGCTCCTCCACCCCATACGAGGCGGCGAGCAGCACGCAGCCAGCGTGAAGCCGCGGCGGGTGGCGCCGCAGCACCGCGGAGCAGGCCCTGGCGATCCGCGCGCGGTGGGGCGAGGTCCGGCGGCGCTGGATCAGCTGCGCGGCGCGCGGACCGGCCCAGCGGTTGGTCATCCCGCCGATCCGGGTGTAGTGCTTGATCAGACAGTAGTAGGCGCTCTCCGGCTCACCGACGGGTGGCTGCGGCTGGACCTGGCGCAGCTCCTGCTCGAGCCTGCCGACGTAGTGGGCCTCGTCTCCATCGATGCACTCGCCGGCCCGCGCGGGGGCCGGCCCGACGGCGAGCAGCAGGGCCGCCAGTGGTGCGGACCAGGTTCTCGTTCGCATCGGTCCTCCTGATCCAAGCCGCTCGGCACCTGCCGCATCAAGGGGAGCGACGGCACCGAGGGCGTCGCGCTCTCCGCCGACGGCCGCACCCTCTTCGCGACCGGCTTCTCC
>JAKLHH010000957.1 GCA_022710245.1 Myxococcota bacterium | reverse complement strand
GTCGCGCTCTTCATCGGGCTCGCCGCGATCAACCTCTCGCGGGCCGGCGTGGGCGTCCGGCTGCCGCCCGCCGCCGAGAGCGCCGAGACCCTGGCGCCAGTGAAGCAGAGCGCGACCGACGTCATCCTCCACGTCTTCCCCGAGAACGTCGCCCGCGCCGTGGCCGAGGGGCACGTGCTGCAGGTGGTGGTCTTCAGCATCCTCTTCGCCATCGCGCTGGCGCTGATCCCCGAGAGCCGGCGGCGGCCGCTCCTCGCCTTCTGCGAGGGCCTCGCCGAGACCATGTTCAAGTTCACCAGCCTGGTGATGCTCTTCGCGCCGGTCGGCGTCGGCGCCGCGATCGCCTTCACCGTGGGGCACATGGGGCTCGCCGTCCTCTCGAACCTCTTCCAGCTCCTGCTCACCCTCTACGGCGCGCTCCTCGCGTTCATCCTCGTGGTGCTGCTGCCGGTGGCGCTCGTCATCCGGCTGCCGGTGCGCACCTTCGCTCGCGCCATCGCCGAGCCGGTCTCGATCGCCTTCGCCACCACCAGCTCGGAGGCCGCGCTGCCGCGCGCGATGGAGGCGATGGAGCGCCTCGGCGTGCCCCGGGGCATCGTCGCCTTCGTGATGCCGACCGGCTACAGCTTCAACCTCGACGGCAGCACCCTCTACCTCTCGCTCGCCGCGGTCTTCGTCGCGCAGGCGGCCGGCATCGAGCTCTCCCTCGGGCGCCAGCTGCTGATCGTCTTCACGCTGATGCTGACCAGCAAGGGCGTCGCCGGCGTGCCGCGCGCGACGCTGGTCATCCTCCTCGGGACCGCCGCCTCCTTCGGTCTGCCCACCGAGCCCATCTTCATCATCCTCGGCATCGACGAGCTGATGGACATGGCGCGCACGGCGGTGAACGTCATCGGCAACTGCCTGGCGACCGCGGTGATCGCGCGCTGGGAGGGGATCCGCGGGGTCGGGCGCGAGCTGATGCAGCCGGAGCCCGCCGCCGCATCGGCGCCCGCCGCTGAGACCGCGCCCGCTCCGGCCGCGCCGCCCGCACCTCCCGCGGCCGCCGAGGAGCCGGAGGAGACCGCCGGGCGAGCCCCGCCGCCCTGACGACTTCACCTCCTCGGCGCTTCGCGCCTTCGCCGCCCCGAGGCGGCGGACCGCGCTGGACCGCGCTGGACCGCGCAAGCTGGTCGCAAGCTGGCTGCGAGCTCAGCCGGGCGGCCGGCGTGAGGGCTATCCCGCCGGGCCCGGATCCGCGCGTGGATCTCTCGAGAAACCATCGACTGCCGGGCTGCTGCGGGTCGGCCCGCCTCGTGCAAGGCCCCTGTCCGGAGGTGACGACGATGACCCGCACGCGCCTGACCTGCCTCACCCTCGCGGTGGCCTCGGTCCTGCTGGCGGCGACCGGCTGCGGCCTCGGCGAGATCGGCGCCCACAGCCTCTGCTCCGAGGCCGAGGCTCACCTCGCCGCGTGCACCGGCGCGCCGCTGAGGGCCGTCGAGACCTGCGACGAGAACGGCGCCCAGCTCGCCGAGGAGCTGCTCGGCACGACCTGCGAGGAGCTCACCCAGCGCGTCACCGCCGGCGCTGGCAACGACGCCGCCCACGTCGGCTGCCTCGCCTTCGTCCTGGTCAGCGCCTGGGCTCGCGACCTCCCCCAAGGGGATCCCTGCTGCTTCGTCTACCAGTGCGCGGGCAGCAGCTCCACCTGCCGCGATCACATCTGCCACCAGAAGTCCGCCGTCGGCGGTGAGTGCGAGATGTCCGCCAACTGCCTGGGCGGCCTCGCCTGCGTCAGCCGCAAGTGCGCCAAGCCGAGGGCCAAGGGACAGTCCTGCGCCAGGTCGGACGAGTGCGTCCAGGGGCTGATCTGCAGCGCGGCCGGCAAGTGCGGCAGCGCCACCGCCAACGGCGTGAGCTGCAGCAGCAACAGCCAGTGCGCGAGCAGCGCCTGCATCAAGGGGAAGTGCGCCTCGCGCGCCGGCAAGGGCGGCACCTGCGACGACTCCTCGGACTGCAAGAGCGGCACCTGCAAGCAAGGCAAGTGCGGCTGACCTCGGCGGCCGTCAGGGAGCGCGGCTGACCCGGGGCTGCTCGAGGAGCGCGCGACTCCCCTGCCACTTCGCAACGTCAGGGCGAAGCTGCCGCGACCAACGATTGACGCAGCCCCACCCCGGGCTCCATCATCCGGGCATGGCGAACGAACGCATCCTGGTCGTGGATGACGAGCGCGGAGTCCGCGCGCTCTGCACCGATCTCCTGAAGCGCGCTGGCTACCAGGTCGAGGCCGTGGACTCCGGTCCCGCCGCCCTCGCCCGCGCCTCCGAGCAGGAGTTCGAGGTCGTCCTGGCCGACGTCAACATGCCGCGGATGGACGGCATCGAGCTCTGCAAGCGCCTCCGCCAGGAGCGCCCCGAGCAGATCGTCATCCTGATCACCGGCTACCCCTCGATCGAGAACGCCGTGCGCGGCATGAAGGAGGGCGCGCGCGACTACGTCACCAAGCCCTTCACCCCCGACGAGCTGCGCCTCGTCATCGGCCGGGCCCTCGAGGAGCGCGAGCTCCGCGAGGAGAACGACCGCATGCGGCGCGACCTGCGCATGCAGCACGGCCTCGACAACATCGTCGGCGCCGCGCCCTCGATGCAGCTCCTCTTCGACACCTCGCGCAAGGTCGCGGTGAGCGACACCACCGTCCTCGTCGAGGGCGAGAGCGGCACCGGCAAGGAGCTCTTCGCGCGTGCCATCCACGTGCACAGCCCGCGCGCCACCAAGCCCTTCGTCGCCGTGAACTGCGGCTCGCTGGTCGGCACGCTCCTCGAGAGCGAGCTCTTCGGCCACGTCAAGGGCGCCTTCACCGGCGCCCACGCGACCAAGGTCGGGCTGGTCCAGGTCGCCTCGACCGGCACCCTCTTCCTCGACGAGATCGGCGAGCTCGCGCTCGACCTGCAGCCGAAGCTGCTGCGCATGCTGCAGGAGGGCGAGGTGAAGCCCGTGGGCGGCGTGGAGACGCGCAAGGTGGACGTGCGCGTCGTCGCCGCGACCAATCGCGACCTCCTCGCCGACGTGAAGGCGGGGCGCTTCCGCGAGGACCTCTACTACCGGCTCAACGTCATCTGCCTGAAGATCCCGCCGCTCCGCGAGCGCCCCGAGGACATCCCGCTCCTCGTCGATCGCTTCCTCCGCTCCTACTCGGTCAAGGCGCGGCGCGAGATCGACGGCATCACCGACGCCGCGCTCGCGCACCTCTCGCAGCAGCCCTGGCCGGGCAACGTCCGCGAGCTGCAGAACGCCGTCGAGCGCGCCATCATCCTCTCCTCGGGCCGGGTGATCGACGTCAGCGATCTGGCGCAGGGCCCGCGCATCTCGGCGCAGCCCGCCGGGCAGCCGGCGCGGCTCGCGCCCGCGCCCTACCCCTTCACGGGCATGACCCTCGAGGAGGTCGAGCGCCGCCACATCGAGCACGTGATGACGGCGGTCGGCGGGCAGCGCACCCGCGCCGCCGAGGTGCTCGGCATCAACCGCACCACCCTCTGGAAGAAGCTCAGGCAGTACGAGGGCGGGGCCGAGGTCGAGGAGCCGGAGGCGGGCTAGTGGCCGCTTTCGGTCACGGCGCGCGGAGCTGGCGCATCCGGCAGGTCGGTGGCTCGCTGAAGCTGCAGACCGCGACCCGCGGGCTCGACGACGACGAGGTGCGGTCACTTCGCTTCGGGGACCGTGGATGACGACGTGAGTGATGAGGATGGCGGCGAAGGCGAGGACGAACGGTACGATGTGATCCGCGAGTAGCGGCGCAGTCTTCACCTCGAGTCAACGTGAGCAGCCATAGCCGCCCACCTGCGGTCGCCGTCACACGCTCGCGAGCTCACGCCCCCCCCCCCCCAGC
>JAKLHH010000956.1 GCA_022710245.1 Myxococcota bacterium | reverse complement strand
TGGCAGGGCTAACGGTTGGGGAAGGCGTTGAGGTCGCGCAGGCGGTAGCCGACGCCGCGCACCGTCTCGACCAACTCGCCGTGCACGCCCAGTTTGCGGCGCAGTCCCACGACCTGCACGTCGACCGAACGTTCGGTGACGGCATAGTCCTCTCCGCGGACGGCGTCGATGATCTGGCCGCGCGTGAAGACCGCGTGGGTGGAGATGAAGACGCCGCCCTCGCTGATGTCGTTGGTGAACCCGGTGTAGAAGTTGCTCTCGCTGCCCAGGTGCACCTCGGTCTTCAGGGTGATGCGTGTGTGCTTTCGCCGGTCCTCGGGCCGCACCTGCTCTCGGAGCGCCTCAGCGTGCTGTGCGTTGCTCATCGCGTCTCCCTCTCCTCGATCGGTTGTCCAGACGCGCCGCGGGGGCGGAGCGGCCGGGTTGGCGTGCTGTTGGTCGCGGCCGCTACCCCCGACCGCCCAACCTGGGCGGCGCCGCTCCACTTGCGCACGACCTCCCGCAGCCGGGAGATCGGGACGCGCTCCTCGGCGAGGCGCGCGCCGTTCGGGAGCCGGATGCCGGCGCCGCTGCGCACGGCGTCGAGCCCCTTGACCTGGAAGAGGCCGAGCGCGAGCCCGACGGGCACCACGGAGGCGCCCTGGCGCCTCGCGAAGACGAAGACCGGGTCGCCGAGGCGGAGGACCGGCGAGCCGTCAACGACCGCGACCAGGTCGCCGACCTTGCCGCCCGGCGTGCGCAGGAGGACCGCGCCGGGCGTGCCGCCACGGTGACAGCGGGTCACCAGGATGCGGTGCTCGGTGTGGATCAGGCGGTCCTCCCAGAAGGAGCGCTGCGCGACGACGCGCCCCTCGACGATCACCTCGGCGCGAGCCGCGAGCTCCGAGAGCGGGAGCGGACGGAGCACGCTGGCTCGCGCCGAGGCTGGGATACTGAGCAGGGCGGCCGCCGCGAGGAGGCAAGGCAGACCGCGCGACCCGCAGGGCAGGTCGCGTGAGCGACGGGGTAGGACGCGCGAGCGACGGCGCAGCAAGAGCAGCGCGAGCCCGACGGGCACGAGCAGCCCGAGCCCGGCGCCGCGCGCGCCCTGCGGACCGACCGCGCAGCCGCGGAGCCGGTCGGCCGGGTCGCCCTCCTCGGGGGGCGGCAGGTCGTAGCCGATCGTCTGCAGCCGCTTCTCCATCTCGGCGGCGATGGCGGTTGCGGCCGCGAGGTCGTCCTCGGAGAGCGTGCGCTTCGTCACCTCGCCTGGCGGGGTCCAGGGGTACATGGCGGCGTGGGCGACGTCCGGCGAGTGGCCGAGCCCGAAGAAGTGGCCCGCCTCGTGCGAGAAGACGTCCTGGACGTCGAAGCGAGAGTCCTTCCCGTTCGGCTTCGTGGTCCACTTGAGGTCGCGCGCGTTGACCACGATGTCCGCCTCGGTGATGGCGCCCGCGCCGTCGAGGTAGTAGGAGACGGTCATCGCCACCACCTCGGGTCCGTACTTCCAGTTCGTCGGCTCCCAGGTGATCGCGTTGACGCCGTCGCGCGCCACGGCGAGCCGACCGCCGACCTCGCTCACCTTCACCTCGATCGGGATCCCGCCCGCCCACCAGCCGTCGAAGGCTGCCTGCACCGCGGCAGCGACGCCCTTCACCTCGGGGATCGCTGTCGCGTCGAGCTGCACCGCGATCTCCCGCGCGTTCCACACCACCGGCTGCCCCGACGCGTTGGTGCGCAGGGTGTAGCTCGCTGCCGGCGAGGCCGCGAGGAGCGCGGCGGCGAGCGTGGCGAGGGTGAACAGGGAGCGCTGCATGGCTGACGTCCTCACTCGTGGTCGGCGCGGTGGAGCGAGAGCAGGAGGCTGTCGATGCGCCTCAGGATCGAGCTCGGCGTCTTGGTGGCGGGCTCCGGCATCGCGGCCGGGCGGTCGTCGCGCATGACCAGGTCGGCGAAGGCGGCCTCGCGGCGCATGAAGGCGTCCACGACCTCGGGGTCGAAGTGGGAGCCGCGCGACTCCATCACGCGCTTGCAGGCCTCCTGGTGATCGAAGGCCGGCTTGTAGACGCGCTTCGAGGTGATCGCGTCGTAGGCGTCGGCGAGCCCGACGATGCGCGCGGAGAGGTCGATCTCCTCGCCCTTGAGGCCGTTCGGGTAGCCGGTCCCGTCCCAGCGCTCGTGGTGCTGGAGCGCGATCACGCGCCCCATCTCCAGCCAGCGCCGCACCATCGAGCCCTTGCCCGCGATGGCGAGGATCTCGGCGCCGATCCGCGGGTGCGACTTCATCACCTGCCACTCGACGGCGTCGAGCTTGCCGGGCTTGAGCAGGATGGTGTCCGGGATGCCCACCTTGCCCACGTCGTGGAGCGGGCTGGCGGCGTAGAGCGCCTCCAGGTAGCTGTTGTCGATCAGGTGGCGGTAGCTCGAGGAGTTCGAGAGCTCGAGCGCGAGGAGCCAGCTGTAGGAGCGCATGCGCTCGAGGTGCGGGCCGGTGTCGGCCTCCCGGAACTCGGCGAGCTTGGCGATCGCGAGCGGCACGTTGAACTGCACGCTGCGCGACTCCAGCTCGAGCTTGCGGTAGACGGTGACGTCCTTCTCGACGGCGGCGAGCGCGGCGGGCCTGCCGTTCGCGTCGTTGATCACCGAGATGCTGAAGACCGCGAAGCGGTCCTCGCTGGCGTGACGGACCTCGCCCGACCACTGCCCCTTCTCGAGCAGGTTGCGGCGGACCTCGGGCCAGACCGCCTGCCAGCCGCTGAGGATGGTGGGGCGCCGCTCGAGCGCCGCGCGGCAGGAGCCGCCCATGCAGCGGACGAAGGCGCAGTTCACCTCGATGATGGTCCCGTCGAGGTCGGCGAGCATCATCGGGTCGGAGGCGGTGTGGAAGAGCTGGCGGAAGAGGACGTCGTCGATCTTCGCGTCCACGCGGCGGAGCTCGGCGGAGGCGCTCCGCTCCGCCTCGACCACCGGGGTCTTCTCGGCCTCGCCCCAGACCTTCCAGGCCAGCGCCTCGGAGATGGTGCGGCGGAGCACCTCGGGGTCGAAGGGCTTCGGCAGCACGCGGTAGATGCAGGCCTGGCGGATGGCGTCCTCGACCTCGGGGAGATCGGGGTAGCCGGTGATGAGCAGGCGCACCGTCTCCGGGTACTGCGACTGGACCTGCTTGAGGAACACGCCGCCGTCGGTCTTCGGCAGGCGGAAGTCGGAGACGACCACGTCGACGGGGTGCGTGGAGAGCACCTTCAGCGCCGAGTCGGGGCCGTCAGCGAGGTGCAGGTTGATGCGCATCTCGCTCAGGGTGCGGCTGTAGGCCTTGAGCAGGGCGCGATAGTCGTCGACGAGGAGGACGTGCGGGCGCTCGGCCTGGGCGTGGGCGGCGGCGGTGCTCATGCGACCCATCCTCTCGTGGTGGGCTGCGAGGCCTCGGGGCTCGGCAGATCCCGGAAGCGTCCCTTCGACTCCTGCTCCTCGGCGAGGCGACCGTAGCCGGCGGCGAGCGCCGCCGCGTCGGTGACCGCCTGCTCGTCGGCGTACTGGACGCCGAAGCCGGGCGGCTGGCCTCCGCGCGCCGAGGGCTGCCGCCAGACGGCGGTGCCGTCGATGACCACGCGGCCGCGGCCGAACGGCGGGCGGAGCTCGAGGGTGACCTTGGTGCCCGAGACGGGCGGGGTCAGGGTGCGGACGTAGATGCCCTCGCGGCTGACGTTGTAGCTGTAGCCCCAGCGCTCGGCGTGCTCGGTCTGCCAGCGGACGGGGGTCTCGTAGGCGTAGCGGACCGAGCGGCGGAGCGAGCGCATGCCGCGGGAGAAGAGCCCGTTCACCACGAAGGCGATCTGGCAGGCGTCCGACTCGATGTCGAAGCAGGCGATGTGGTCCTGCCCGCTCAGGCG
>JAKLHH010000955.1 GCA_022710245.1 Myxococcota bacterium | reverse complement strand
CTAGTAGAGGCGGTAGCGGCGCTGGAGGTGGGCCTGGCGGGCGGCGATGCGGGCGCGGCGCTCCTCGACGGAGACGGACCGCGCGCCGGCGGGGAGGCTGGCGCGGATCGCCGCGAAGTCGACCTTGCTGACGCGGACCGCCGGCAGCTGCTCGGGCAGGCGCGGGTAGGTCCAGCGCGCGGTCAGGTAGCCCTGGGGCAGCCCGGTGGTGTCGAGCCAGTTCGCCACGCCCGGATCGCGGTGCGCCACCACGAAGCGCAGCGCGCCGTCGGCGTCGAGCTCGGCCTGCGCGCCATTGAGGCTGCTCTGGTGGCTGCCGCAGTCGAGCGACTGGCCCCAGAGGTCCGAGAGGTGAAAGCCCGAGTACTCGGGGGCGACCGGCGCGCGGGTCTCGATGACGAGCGCCTCCTCGGGGCCGAGCGCGAAGACGCCGCCGGAGAAGACGTTGCTGCTCTGGCCGCCGCCGCGCTGGATCGGGGCGGGGGCGGGCGCGTTGAGGTCGTTCTGCGGCATGAACTGCTTGCCGTCGCCGTTCATGTCCCGATAGGTCTCCAGCACGACGGCGTAGAACTGGTTCCAGAAGCGGATCTGGTTGCGCGTCAGCTCGCCGACGCGAGCCAGGCGCGAGGCCACCTCGTCCACGCCGAGGAGCGGCGGCGCGAGGCCGGCGCCGCCCTGCCGCACGATGGAGAGCTCGAGCGCGGCCTCGTGGTCCCAGTCCTGGAAGAGCTCGCGCACGATCAGGTAGCGCGCGCGCTGCTCGCCGAGGCGGGTGGGGAGGAAGTTGCCCTCGAAGCCGGCGGGGCGCTCGGGGGCGAGCAGCAGCTCGAAGCCGCCGCCGCCGTCGGTGATCAGCCCGCAGGAGTCGAGCGTCCCTGTCATCGCGCGCACGCCGGGGCGGAGCTCCTGCAGGCCGCCCGAGTCGCCGGGGTAGGCGGTGTGGGCCTCGAAGATGACGTAGCGGGGAGGCCTGCCGGCGGGGCGCGCGGTCACGCGGTAGCTGGCGTCGCCGTCGATCGGCGCGCTGAGGTAGAGCGCGTCGGGGTTGTCGATGGTCGCCCGGGAGAGCGGGTAGATGGCGCGCTGGAAGTAGGGCAGGGCGGGGTCGTTGAAGACGCGCTCGATGGTGCCGTGCAGCAGGCCGAGGAGGTACGGATAGCCGAGGGCCAGGTGGCGCTCCGTCGGGGGCGGCGGCAGCAGCGCGGGGTCGTCGATCGCCTCGCGGGCGGCGGCCAGCTCGCTGAGCAGGCGGGTCCAGCCCTCGCGCAGCGTGGCCTGGGCGCGGGTGGCGTCGGTGCGGGTGGCGTCGGCGCTGGTGCTCATCGGCTCGCTCCTTGGCTCGCTCATCGGCTCGCTCCCTGGCTCGCGCATCGGCTCGCTCCTTGGCTCGCTCCTTGGCTCGCGCATCGGCTCGCTCCTTCGGCAGCACGCGCTCGGGGCTCCTCCCAGCCGAAGCGCGCGAAGAGGTCGGAGAGGGCGCGGTGGAGCTCGTCGGCGCGCAGCCCGAACTCCTCCAGGTCATAGTGGTGGACGGACTCGCGGCTCCGCGCCCGCTGCTCCTCCGCGAGCAGCACGCGGTCGTACTCCGGCGAGAGCGGGAGCTCGAGCGCCTCGTAGACGCGCTCGACCGTGCGCCTCGGCGCCGCGACCAGGTCGCGGTAGTCGACGACGATCTGCCGGACCTCGGGGTGGCGGGCGAGCGCCTCGAGCGGGTGGCGATAGGTGTGGAACGACTGCTCGGCGAGGGCGCGCAGCGACCGCCGGATGGTCTCCTCCTCCCAGCCCTCCTTGCGCCAGACGGTCCGCAGCAAGCTGAGCAGGCTGGGGATGGTCTCGCAGGGCGAGCGCATCATCAGCACGAAGCGCGCGTCGGGGAACTTCTCGATCAGGCTCTCCACGCGGCCGGAGAAGATCGGGTTCTTGGAGAGGTGGATCTGGCCGCCGGTGAGCTCGAGCTGGCGCTGCACGCACGCCTCGTAGTGGTCGAGGAGCGGACGCCGGGCCGCGGGCTGCTGCTCGTCGAGGTGGTAGAAGTCGACGCTGCACATGAGCGGGATGAAGACGTTCCAGAAGCCCGAGGCGCACGAGGAGAAGAGGACCGTGTCGTCCTCGTCGGGCAGCGTCAGGCCGGTGGCGTGGAGGTCGGCGGCGAACCGGTGCGTCTCCTCGTCGCGGGCCTTGATGGCCCTCGCCAGCCGCCCGCCGAGCAGCCGAGCGTCGAGCGCGCCGAGGGCGCGGAGCGCCTTCTTCTCCAGCAGCGAGGGGAAGAAGAGCTCGTAGAGCAGGAAGTAGGAGTAGCGGCCCGGGTCCTTGCTCAGCAGCCGGTGCATGAAGGTGGTGCCGCTGCGCGCGTGGCCGATGATGAACACGGGCGCCTGGACGCGGCGGCGGCGGAGCCCGGGGAAGAGCAGCGGGTCGAGGTGGAAGCAGAGCGCGTGCAGCGCCGAGGCCGCCGGCACCGCACCGAGGACGGGCAGCGCCAGGCGGCGGGCCTTCAGGCTCCGCGACTCGAGCGCGACGCCGAGCATCTGCAGGTACCTCCCGAGGTCGAAGTACATCGCCTGGCTCCGTCAGCAGCTCGCCGCTCGACGAGCGCGGCTAACTTAGTCGTCGACGACGGGAGCGAGCAACCGGAATGCGAGCCGGCGCGGTCGACGCGAAGCGCGGGTCGCGTTTGGCCGGTGGAACACGACGGCGTCGTCGCCGGCGCCTCGTGGCGTCGACCTCGAGGTGACGCGGGTCGCGCGCATGGCGACGACGCACGGGCGCGAGGCCTTCGATCGCATGCAGGAGCTGCGCTCCGCGGAGTTCGCCGAGCGCGGCGGCCGTCGGGCTTCTGGACCTGGTCGGCGCGGCGGGGACACAGCGCAAGCCGCCGCTAGCGCGCCGGCGGTGAGGCGGCGCGTCACTCGAGGGGAAGGACCTCCTCGTCCTCCCAGCCGCGCTTCACGCGGACGCCATCGAAGCCAGGGATGAGCGCGCGACAGAGCTCGAGCGGCGAGAGGTGCGTGCCGCCCTCGAGGTCGCCGTGCAGCGCTCGCTCCAGGTCGGCGAGCGCCTCGACAGACCTCGGGGCCGCCTCGTGCTCCGGACGCATCGGCTCGGCGAGGCTTCGCTGCAGCTGCGCCCGGAGCCCCTTCGCGTCGCCCTCGCGCTCGCTCAGGAGGAGGCCGCGCCGGGCGGCGGCCTGCTCGAGTGAGCCGAGCCCGACGGCCGCGGCGAGCGCGGAGATCCAGGTGCACGTCCAGAGATCGGCGGGGACCGCTGAGAGCCAGTCCGCGTCGGTGCCCGCGACATGTCGCAGAGCCTCCAGCAGCCGTGCCTGGTTTCCGACGAAGGACCTGAGCTCTTCTTCGAGCTCCAGCATCGCATCTACCATGGAGCGTCGTGTCGCGCGGCTCAAGGTCGCCTCGTGCGTGCGACCAGGCGCTGCCGCCGCCCACGATGCTGTCGTCCCCGGGTGCGGCGTGACCGCCTGGCGCAGGCATCGAGCAGCGACAGGATCTGCTCGGGGTCCAGGCCCGCCTCGATGAGGTACAGGACGCGCGGGGGGACGAGGAAGGTGTCACGGCGCGCAGGAGGTCGCGGGAGCGTGGCGAGATACTCCAGCAGGGCGCGCAGCACCTGCGGCGGAACGAGGACCTTCTCGGGCATCGCGATCAGGGTGACCGCGGCGCCGCTGTCTTCAACCCTCGATCTATCCAGCCAGCGATCGACCGGGCCCGTCTGGATCGGTGCCAGCCGTCAGTGGGTGCAGACGAGCGGCCCGGAGAGCCGTCAGTGGGTGCAGACGAGCGGCCCGGAGAGCCGTCAGTGGGTGCAGACGAGCGGCCCGGAGAGCCGGCACTCGGGGCCTCCGCTGAGGCTCGGGCTCATCCGGTA
>JAKLHH010000954.1 GCA_022710245.1 Myxococcota bacterium | reverse complement strand
CGACTCGACCGGCTGCTCGAGCGGCCCGTTCCCTGTCGTGCGGTCGTCGAGGGCGGGACCGAGTTCAAGGTCACGCTCTCGATGGCGGTGGAGGGCGAGGACCTGGTCGCGCAGTGCGACGGTCACGAGCTCGCGCTGACCATCACCACCGCCTGCGAGCGCCTGCGCAGTCAGCTGCTCCGCATGCGCCGGCGCCGTCAGGCGAACCGGCAGCGCACGGCGTCCTCGCCCTCGACGCCGTCGGATAACACGCCCTCCAGCTAGGCCTCCTCGTTTCCCTCCTTCCCTTCCTCGCACCCGCGCCCAACCCGACCACCATCAGCCAAGCGGCGAAGCCCCCGACGTCAGCCACGCGCAGCACGGGCCGCTACGGTCGTCCCCAGAGCGGCGTCCCCGCGGGCCGGGGCTCGAGGCGCGCCTGCTCGGCCTCGCAGCGCGCCGCCTTCGTGGCCTCGCCAGCCTCGCGGTAGATGCGCCCGCAGAGCTCGAGGCGCTTCGAGTCCTCGAGGCCGTAGGTCAGGATCTCGTCCATCACCTCGGCGGCCCGGCGTGGGCTGTTGCCGCGCGAGAGCGCCTCCGCCAGCGCGTGGAGCCGCTGCAGCTCCCCTCCGTGCGGCTCGCTCCGCGCCTCGAGCAAGCGCGCGCCGCGCTCCCACTGCCGGGTCTCGAAGATCAGGCGGCGGAGGTGCTGGTAGATCGGCTCGCGCTTGAGCCCCACCGCGTCGAGGTCCGTGGTGTCCGCGAGCGCGGCCACCAGCGCGCCGGCGACCTGCCAGGCGCGCGCGTGGTCACCGACCGCGATCGCCGCCGGGAGCTCGAGCGCGCGGCGGGCGCTGGGCCGGAAGCGGCCCACCTCGGCCAGGCGCGCGAGCGCCTGCGCGGGCTGCTGCCGGGCGAGGAGCTGCTGGGCCTCGAGCAGCGCCACCTCGGCGCGCCAGCCCGGGTCGGCGGGCAGGGTCGCCAGCAGCGAGCGCGCCTCCCGCTCCTGGCCGCTGCCGAGGAGCAGCCTCGCGCGGGCCAGGCGCAGCTGCGGCTCGGCGCCCCAGCGCGGCAGCGCCCACTCGGTGAGCTGCAGCCCGACGCTGGGGAGGTTGCGCAGGATCGCCAGCGAGCCGACGAGCGCGAGCCCCTCGGGCGGTCGCGGTCCCTCGGTGGGCGGCAGCACCTGCCCGAGGTCGAGCTTGGCTTGCCAGAGGTGGCGCGGGTGGCTGTGCGCCGGGCCGTAGAGCCCCTTGAGCGAGCGGTACTCGAGGACCGGCCGGTCGTCGCCCATCACCTCGTCGCCGAGCCGGGCGGTGACCTTCTCCAGCGACGGGCGGTCGAGGAGGAAGGCGCCGAAGAAGTGCTCGGGCTGCGCGCCGGTCCCGTGCGCCGCCATCACCACGCGCAGCCGTCGGTCGGCCTGGTAGGCGCGCGTCACGCGCCCGAGCGTCGGGCGCAGCGGCTGGTCCGAGGCCATCACGATCACGTTGTAGGGGTCGCTGGTCCAGAGCTGCACCTCGGGGAAGACGCGCATCATCGAGCGCAGGATCAGCGCCACCGAGCCCGCGTCGAGGCGGTAGAGCTGCAGCCACTGGCAGAAGACGCCGCCGGGCTTCAGCCGGCGCGCGGCGAGGCGGTAGAAGTCGGTGGAGAAGAGCGCCGAGCCTGCCAGCCAGGGGTTCGAGGGCTCGGAGATGATGACGTCGTAGCGCCGTCGCGTGGTGGCGAAGTGGCTGCGGGCGTCGTCATAGATGACGCGCACGCGCGGGTTCGCCTCGACGGCGCCGTTGAGCGAGTGGAAGGCGGGGCTGGCCCGGACCACCGCGCGCTCCAGCTCCACCACGTCGATCTCCTTCGCCTCGTCGAAGAAGGTGACGACCTGCGCGGTGACGCCGGAGCCGAAGCCGACGATGCCCACGTCGACGGGGCGCGGGTGGAGCAGCATCGGCGCCGCGCCGAGCATGACCTGGGTGCTCATGTCGACGGCGGAGGAGGCGTCGGGCTTGCCGTTCACCAGCAGCGAGGTCGCGTGGGCGAAGCGGCGCACCGAGATGGTGGCGTTCTGGCCCTCCTCGAAGAAGAGCACCTTGCCGGGGGTGCGCTGCCAGCGGCGCTGCAGCTCGAGCGCCGAGGCGACCGGGGGCGAGTCCATGCGCAGGATCATCCCGGAGTCGAAGACGGCGGCAGGCCACGGGGGCTGGAGCGCGAGCAGCAGGACCACCCCGGCCACCGCGAGGAGCCCGGCCGCTCGCCGCGCGCCGCGTGCGCTCACCGCGAGGCCCGCGGCGACCAGCGCGAGGTTGAGCACCACGCCGAGGAGCAGCGTGGCGCGGGTGCCGAGGAGCGGCACCAGGAGGAAGCCGGTCAGGATGCTGCCGAGGATGGCGCCCAGCGTGTTGGCCAGGTAGACGCCGCCCACGTCGCGTCCGAGCTGGCCGAGCCGGCGCGAGATGATGCCCATCGACATCGGCAGCGCCGCCCCGAGGATCAGCGTGGGCACGAGCAGCAGGAGGAGCGCGAGGGTGACCTGCACGAGGAGCAGGCGGCCGAAGCTGAAGCCCGGCAGCTGCGCGATCGCGGCGAGCACGGAGGGCAGCGCGGGGATCGCCGCGCGGCTGCAGGCGACCCAGAGCGCGAGCGCGAGGAGCAGGAGCGCGAGCCCCGACGCGGTGGGCGGCGAGCGGCGCGCCGCGCGCGCGTGGAGGAGCGCCCCGCCGGCGAGGCCGAGGAGGAAGACGCCGAGCACGATGGTGAAGGCGTAGCTCGAGCTGCCGACGACGAGACCGAGCAGGCGGGTCCAGACGATCTCGTAGAGCATCGAGAGGAACCCGGTCAGCGCCACGGCGACGGCGCAGAAGAGGACGGGGAAGGAGCGCAGGTGCTCGCGCAGCCGGAGCTCGGGCTGGCCTCCCGCCACCTCGCCGGAGGGCGTCGCGCTGGCGTTCGGCGTGGCCTCTCCGGCGAGCGCGTCCGGGGCCAGCGTGGCCTCCCCTGCGGCGAGCGCGTCCGGGGCCGGCGTGGCCTCCCCTGCGGCGAGCGCAGCCGAGGCCGGCGTGGCCTCCCCTGCGACGAGCGCGTCCGGAGCCCGCGGGGCGTCCGCCCGGCCCACGCGCGAGAGCACGAACACCGCGATGCAGAGGTTCACCACCGCGGCGAGGATCATCGAGCTCCAGAGCCCGAGGGCCTCGATCAGCACCATCCCTGCCGCGAGCGTGCCGCAGGCGGCGCCCACCGTGTTGATGCCGTAGAGGCGGCTCACCTCGCGCGGCAGCGTGGCGCGCGCCGTGACCAGCGCGCGCACGAGCACGGGCAGCGTGCCGCCCATCAGCGCAGCGGGGAGCGCGAGCACCGGCAGCGCGAGGACGAGCTTGAGCGCGGTGGCTCCCGCCGGGCCGAGCTGCAGCGCGCCCTGCAGCGCGGCGTAGATCCCCTCGACCCCGCGCAGGAGCGGCAGCGACGCGAGCGCGTAGAGCCCGACGCCGAGCTCGAGGTAGGCGTAGAGGCGGAGCGCGGAGCGGGTCGCGGCAGCCTGGCCAGGACCCCGCCCGACCCCCGCGGCGCCGCTCGCGCCGCGGTCCACGCGGCGGCCGAGCCAGTAGCTGCCGAGCCCGAGGCCGGCCATGAAGGCGGCGAGGACCGTGGTGACCGAGTAGCTGGTGCAGCCAAAGGTGAGCTGCAGCCGCCGCGTCCAGAGGAGCTCGTAGACCAGCCCGGTGAAGCCCGAGCCGAAGAAGCAGAGCGCGATCGCCCAGAAGGGGAGCTGCTGGCGAGAGGAGCCGGACATGCCCCTCTATAACACGCTCCCCGGCGGAGGAAAGGCTCCGCGCCTCCCACGCTCCCACGCGCTCCCACGCCTCCCTGACCGCTGATCACTTTCGTCACTTTCCCCCTGGTGCGAGTTTGCCGAGGCGACGCAGGGT
>JAKLHH010000953.1 GCA_022710245.1 Myxococcota bacterium | reverse complement strand
CCGACTCCCGATGGCGCTCTTCCTTCTGCTCACGCTGCTCCACCTGTGCCGCGGCCGGTGGCGCAAGCGGGCCTGACGACAGACCAACAGGCGACCGCGGGGCAGTTCACCAGGGAGGTACCAGCCGAGGAGCGTCCGGCCAAGCGCCGCTCCGCTGTCTCACATGACATTGGCACAGGAGGTCAGCGCCTATACCCTGTCGCTGCGGAGCGGGATGAGGATTCGGCGGCCGGGGCGATCACCCGCTGATCAGCGGAGCCCCGCGCCTACTCGCAGCTCAGGCGCAGCGACTTGCCCTTGCGGTGGACGAGGAGCTGGAGCTTGCCGCCGGCGCGGCCGAGGGCGCGCCGGAGCGCGGCGCCCGAGTCGATGCGTTGCCCGTTCACCTCGAGGAGCACGTCGCCGACGCGCAGGTCCCCGCGCGCGAGGCGCGAGCCGGCCGCGACGCGCGTCACCACCACGCCGAAGTTCACCTGCTCCGGGATCTGGTGGCGGGCGCGCATGGCGGGCGTCAGCTCGGCGGTGGAGACCTGCTTCCAGAGGGGCGTCGGCGCGGGGCGCGGCGTGGGCGCGGCGCCGGTGCCCTCGCCGGTCCCGGCACCCTCGCCGGTGCCCTCGTCGGGCGAGCCAGCGCCGGTGCCGGTGCCGGTGCCCGAGCCCGTGCCGGTCACCACGGCGGGCCCGGTCGCCTGGCCTGGCGCGCGGAGCTCGACGGAGAGCGCGACGACGCGGCCCGGGCTGACCCGCACCACGCGCTGCTCGGCGGCGCGGCCGGGGGCGCTGACCTCGAGCTGGTAGGCCCGCGGCGGGAGCCCCTTGAGGTGGCAGGGGAGGTGGCACTCCCAGCGCTTCGGCGCGGCGGTGACCACGACCCGCGCGCCATCCGGCGCGCCGATCACGACGAGCTCGCCGGGCCCGCGGGCGGTGGGCCGCGGGGTCGCCACGTCGCCTCCGAGCCGCGCCGCGATCCCGTCCACGAGCCGCAGCAGGGCGGCCTCGCCGCAGGCGCCGCGCGCGGTGGCGCCGAGCCCGCTGGTGGCGCTGCGCAGATCGTAGAGGCTGCTCATCGCCACGCACTCACGCCCCACGCGGTGCAGCTGCGTGAGCAGCGCGTGGCTCGCGGCCACCTCTCCGCCGATCTCGATCTGGCAGGACTGGGAGTAGCACGGGCGGTGGCTGTCGAGCTTCTTGGCGGTCAGCGCGCGACGCAGGCGGTCCTGGGGCACCACCTCGAAGCGGCCGCCCGCGACCAGGCGCGCGGCCAGGTAGCTGGTCAGCGTGGCCCCGAGCGCGCTGCGGCCAGGGACGCCACGGATCTCGACGGGGAAGACGGCGACGATCGGACGGGCGGCGCGGCCAGCCGCGGGCGCGAGGCCGGCGACCAGCGCGAGGAGGAGCGCGAGGCGGCGTGAGCAGATCATGGATCGGTGATCTCAGATGTGGCCGCGCGAGTCAAACGCGCGTGACGGATCGAGCCCAGGAGGAGCGCTCAGCCCCGCTCGGGGCCCGGCTCCGGGTCAGGGTCGGGCTCCGGGTCGCGGGCGAGCTCGGTGTACTTCCGCGCCGAGCCGCGGGCCTTCTCGACGGGGTACTTGAGCGCGTTCTTCACCAGCTTGGCCCTGACCGCGCTGGAGAGGTCGAGGCCGACCGCCTCGGCCAGGTAGAAGATGAAGGCCTGCACGTCGGCGAGCTCGTCGGCGAGCCGCTCGCGGAGCTCGGGCTCCGCCAGCGCCGCGCGCAGCTCCTCGTCGGTGCGCCAGAGGAGCAGCTCGCCCAGCTCCCCCGCCTCGACGAGGAGCGCCAGCGCGAGGTCCTTGGGCCGGTGGAACTGCTCCCAGTCGCGCTCGTCGCGAAACGCGATCACTGCCCGCCGCAGCGCCTCGAGGGTGGTGTCGTGGTCATCGGCCATGGCGGTAGCTTAGCCTCGCGGCTCACCTGCGTCGACGGTGCTGCGGACGGCTCGCTGGCTGATCAGCCGAGCCGCGCGAGCGCCGCCTCGAGGTCCACCTCGTCGCCGAGCAGCCCGTGGCGCTGGAGGCCGCCGAGGAGGGCCCGCACCACGGCGGGGTCGAACTGCGTGCCCGCGTTGGCGACCAGCTGCTCCACGGTCTGCGGCATATCGAGGGGCGGTCGGTAGTGGCGGTACGAGCGCATCGCGTCGTAGGCGTCCGCCACCGCGATGATGCGGGCGCCGAGCGGGATCTGATCGCCGCGGAGGCCGTCGGGGTAGCCGGCACCGTCGAGGCGCTCGTGGTGGTGGCGGATCAGCTCGCGCTCGCGCCGGCAATAGCGGCTGCGCTGCAGCAGCTGCACGGCGCTCTCCGGGTGCTGCTTGATCTCGCGGTACTCCTCGGAGGAGAGGGGGCCGTCCTTCTGCAGGATCTTGTCGCTGATGGAGAGCTTGCCTAGGTCGTGCAGGATGGCCGCGTTGCCGATCACCTCCACCTCGTTCTGCGGCAGGCCGAGCTCACGGGTGATCAGCGCGGTGTAGCGGAGCACGTTGAGCGAGTGCTCGCGGGTCGTCGGGTCGCGCGCCTCGAGCATCGTCACCAGCCCCCGCACCGCCTCCAGGTAGGCGCGCTGGGGCGCCTGCGCGAGCCCGTAGACCGCGTCATCGCTGTCGCCGGTCGGGCGCGGGAGGGGAGTCCCCTCGACCACCTCGCGGTAGCAGACGGTGTTGTTACGGCCCCGCGCCTTCGCCTCGTAGAGCGCCGCGTCCGCCGCGCCGACGAAGCGCTCGAGATCGGGGAGCTCGTCCTCGAGGAGCGAGGCGAGCCCGATGCTCACCGTGAGCCGCAGCGAGACGTCGCCGGCGACGATGGGGGCCGCGGCGAGCTGCTCGCGCAGCCGCTCCGCCACGCGGAACGCGTCCTCGTAGTAGATGCTCATCAGCAGGACGGCGAACTCCTCGCCGCCGTAGCGGGCGACCACGTCGACGTCGCGGAAGAAGGCCCCGACCTGGGAGGCGACCGCGATGAGGAGCTTGTCGCCGATCAGGTGCCCGTGCTGGTCATTCACCTTCTTGAAGTAGTCGAGGTCCAGCATCAGGCAGCAGATGTTCTGCCCCAGGCGCCGCGCGCGCTTGATCTCGGCCGTGACGGTCTCGACGAAGAAGCCGTGGTTGTGGAGCTGGGTCAGGCTGTCGCGCTGGGCCAGCTCGCGCACCTCGTGCAGGAGCCCGCTCACCCGCTGCAGCGCGGTCGCCTTCTCCAGGTTGGCGGTGGCCAGCGTCTGGTTGATGCGGGCGAGATCGGCGTTGACCTTTCGCAGCTCGTCCTGCAGTGACTTGGTCCGCAGCACCGCCTCGACCCGCGCCAGCAGCACCTGCGCGCCGCTCGACTTGCCGACGAAGTCGTCGGCGCCGGCGGCGAGGGCCTCCACCGCGTTCTCCTCGGTCTCGAAGCCGGTCAGCATGACCACGGGGAGAAACCGCAGCCGCTGGTCGCCCTTCAGCGCGCGGATCAGATCGACCCCGCTCATACCGGGGAGCTTGCGGTCGAGGAGGAGGCAGTCGAACGCGCCCGCCCTCAGGCGAGCCAGCGCCTCGTCCGCGCAGCCCGCCTCCTCGAAGGCGTGGCCCGCGCGGCTCAGGTAGCGGCCGAGCACCAGGCGGTCATCGGGGCTGTCGTCGACGATCAGGATCCTGCTTGGCGCCACCGTGCTCAGGCCTCCTGCTCCGGGGGCGGGCACGGCTGGTTGAGCAGCGCCCAGTAGAGCCCGAGCTGGCGCACGACCTCGACGAACTGGTCGAAGTCCACCGGCTTGCGGATGTAGCTGTTGGCCCCGAGGTTGTACGCTTCGGAAATATCGGAGGTTTCCTTGGAGGTCGTGAGGACGACCACGGGCACGAGGCTGGTGCGTGGGTCGGCGCGCACGCGCCGCAGGACCTCCAGTCCGTCGATCCTGGG
>JAKLHH010000952.1 GCA_022710245.1 Myxococcota bacterium | reverse complement strand
GCGCCCGCAGCACGCGCTGCCGCGCGGCCTCCGGGTTGCTCAGGTAGTCGCTCCGGTCGAGCCCGGTGATGACCGCCATCCCGTCCACCTCGTCGGGCGCCGCGCGCTTGAAGACGCGCCCCTCGCCGTCCACCAGGTAGAGGTGGCCGAGGAGCAGCAGCGCCTGCGCGTGGTGCTCCGTCACCTCGACGACGACGCGCCCGGGGAGCTCGCGCCGCGCGCGCGCCGAGCGCACCCAGGGGTGGCTCTTCACCGCGCGCGAGGCCGCCGCCAGGTCCACCGCGAAGATGTTGCGGCCGACGACGCTCTGCACCAGGCGCACGAGCTCGTGCCGCGGCGCGCGCCGCGCGCCCTCGATCTGCAGGCTGCGGACCGTGAAGGTGTTGCCGTTCATCACCCGCCGGTAGGCGAGCAGGCCCCCGAAGCCGATCCCGGCCAGCGCCACCACCACCAGCGCCACCCGCGCCACGCGCAGGCTCACCCGGCCTACCCGGCGGAGCAGCGCCTTCACGTCCACCGGCGATCGCGGCGGCCGCGGCGCCTGGGCGGCGGCGGCGGCGGTGGCGGTCGCGGTCGTCGACGTCGCGGCTGGTGGCCGCGGGCGCACGCGCCGGTTGCGCGGCGAGCGCAGGAAGGCGAGCGGGCTCCAGCCGCGCTCGAGCTTCTTGCGCCGGTTCGCGCGCGGGGCCGCCGCAGCAGCCGGCCGGCGAGCGTTGGTCTTGCTGCGACGCATCCCGCTAGCGCCTCTCGATCGGGTTCTTCAGCGACGCGTCGATCAGCATCGCCTCGACCAGGTCCTCGTAGCTCATCCCCGCGTGCTTCGCGATCTTCGGCAGCAGGCTGTGGCTGGTCATCCCCGGGAGCGTGTTGAGCTCGAGGACGACCGGCTCGCCGGAGCCGTCCCAGAGGAAGTCGGTGCGGGTCGCGCCGCTGCACTCGAGGAGTCGGTGCACGGCGAGCGCGAGCTCGGCGAGGCGCCGCGCCGTGGCCTCCGGCACCGGCGCCGGGACCAGGTACTGGGTGTCCTCGCGCGTGTACTTGGCGGCGTAGTCGTAGAGCCCCTCGGCCGGACGGATCTCCACCGAGCCGAGGTAGCGCGCCGCCTCACCGCTGCCGAGCACGCCCACCGAGATCTCGCGGCCGGCCACGAAGCGCTCGACCATCGCGCGCCCCGGGCCGCCGGCGCGGGTCAGCGCCGCCTCCAGCTCCGCGGGGTCGCGGACCACGGTGAGCCCCACGCTGCTCCCCTCGCCGCGCGGCTTCACCACCAGCGGGAGCCCGAGGGCGAGCGCCTCCGCCGAGCTGGCCGGGAAGCGCCAGGGCGCCGTGGGGATCCTCGCCGCGTCGAGGAGCCGCTTGCAGGTGACCTTGTCCATCGCCAGCGCCGAGGCGAGCACGCTGGAGCCCGTGTAGGGCAGCTGCAGCGCCTCGAGCAGCCCCTGGATGCAGCCGTCCTCGCCCTGCTGCCCGTGGAGCGCGATGAAGGCCACCTCGATCCGCTGGTCGAGCAGGCGCCGGGCGACCTCGCGGTCGACGTCGATGGCGCTGGCCTGGTAGCCCCGCGTTTGCAGCGCGCGGAGGATCGCCTCCCCGCTCTGCAGCGAGATCTCGCGCTCGGCGGAGAGTCCGCCGAGCAGCACGCCGACACGCTTCGTCTTCAGCTCGCGAGGGTTCATCTCGCTAACGTCCTTCTTCCGTCCTGCAGGACACGACCGGCTCATGCCCAGTAGGACATCAGTGATCGTCTGGCGCAACTTTTTGGCCCCAATTCGCCTGTGCTCGCCTCCTGCGGAGGCTCCGCGATGAACGGCGAGGTTTCCGTCGCTGCGAGCCCCGCGTCTCCGTCGGTGAGGAGCGGGTCGCGCGGCGCGTGCCGCCCCCGCCCGCTCACGGTCCCCGCAGTCGCTCGAGCAGCTCCTGGCCGACCTTCCAGACGTCGCCCGCGCCGAGCGTGATCACCAGATCTCCTGCCTCCACGCGCCCCCGGAGCGTCTCCAGCAGCTCGGGGGCGGTCTGGCAGTAGCTGACGTCCCGGTGCCCGTGGTCGCGCATGGCGGCGGCCACCGTGCGCGCCGAGAGGCCCGGGATGGGGTCCTCGCCGGCCGCGTAGATCTCCGTCACCAGCACCACGTCCGCGTCGTAGAAGGCGGTCGCGAACTGATCGAAGAGGAGCTGCGTGCGGCTGTAGCGGTGCGGCTGGAAGACCGCGACCACGCGCCGGCGGAAGCCCTCGCGGGCGCCGAGCAGGGTGGCCTTGATCTCCGCCGGGTGGTGCCCGTAGTCGTCGACCACCGTGATCCCGCCCACCTCGCCGCGGATGGTGAAGCGGCGCTGCACGCCGCCGAACTCGCAGAGCGCCTCGCGCGCCACGCTGAAGGGGATCTCCAGCTCGTCGGCGACCGCGATGACCGCCAGCGCGTTGAGGACGTTGTGGCGCCCGACCATGCCCAGCGTGACCGGCTCCAGCGCCTCGCCGCGCCGGATCGGCGTGAAGCGGGCGGTGAGCCCGTCGAGGTGCACGTCGCGCAGGCTGTAGTCCGCCTGCGGCGAGGTGCCGTAGGTGACGTAGCGCTTCTCCACGCGCGGCAGCAGCGCCTGCACGTTCTCGCTCTCCAGGCAGAGGACGGAGAGCCCGTAGAAGGGGATCTTGTTGACGAAGTCGAGGAAGGTCTCCTTCAGGTGCTCGAGGTCGCCGTAGTGGTCCAGGTGCTCGGGGTCGATGTTGGTGACCACCGCGATCGTCGGGGTCAGCTTGATGAAGGAGCCATCGCTCTCGTCGGCCTCGGCGACCAGGTAGTCGCCGCTGCCGAGCCGCGCGTTGGTGCCGAGGCTGTTCACCTTGCCGCCGATCACCACCGTGGGGTCGAGGCTGGCGCGGTCGAGGACCGCCGCGACCATCGAGGTGGTGGTGGTCTTGCCGTGGCTGCCGGCGACCGCGACGCCGTACTTGAGGCGCATCAGCTCGGCGAGCATCTCCGCCCGCGGGATGACCGGGATCGAGCGGCGCCGCGCCTCGACCACCTCGGGGTTGTCCTTGCGCACCGCGCTGGAGATCACCACGACGTCCGCGTCCTCCACGTGCTCGGCGCGGTGGCCGACGCGGATGCGGCCGCCCTGGGCGGCGAGGCGGCGGGTGATGTCGCTCTCGCGCAGGTCCGAGCCGGCCACCTCGTAGCCGAGGTTGAGCAGCACCTCGGCGATGCCGCTCATGCCGATGCCGCCGATGCCGACGAAGTGGATCTTCTGCGGACGCCCCTTGAACATCTGGGCGCGGCCCGCTGGGGCGGTGCTCATCGCTGCCTCCGGGTGAGCTCGAGGATCAGCCGCACCACCGAGGACGCGGCGTCGGGGAAGGCGCAGCTGCGCATGGCGCGGCCCATGGCCTCGAGGCGCGCGCGGTCGCCGAGGAGGCCGGCGAGCTCCGCGGCGAGGCGGCCGGCGTCGAGCTCGCCCTGCCTGAGCGCGAGCGCGGCGCCCGCCTCGACCAGCTCGGCGGCGTTCTCCGCCTGGTGGTCGTCGGCCGCGAAGGGGTAGGGCACCAGCACGGCAGGCACGCCCGCGACGCAGAGCTCGGCGAGGGTCGTCGCCCCGGCGCGCCCGAGGACGAGGGTCGCCTCGCGGTAGATGGGGCCCATCTCCTCGATGAACGACTCGACGCGGGCCGGTACGCCGGCGGCCTGGTAGCGCTCCAGGGCGAGCGCGCGGTCGGCCGCTCCGGTCTGGTGGATGACGCGGAGCCCGGGGACGCGCCGGCGCAGCTCGGGGACGGCGGCGGTCGCGAGCGCGTTCAGCGTATGGGCGCCCTGGCTGCCGCCGAGGATGACCAGGCAGGGGTCGCCGCCCTCGGCGCGCGGCTCGCGCAGCGCGGCCATCAGCTCGGGCCGGACCGGGTTACCGAGGAGCAGCGTGC
>JAKLHH010000951.1 GCA_022710245.1 Myxococcota bacterium | reverse complement strand
CAGGGTGAGCGTGAAGGCGGGCCGGTGGCTCCTCCGCTTGAAGCATCCGGGCTAGCCGGGTAGCCAGGATCGCCGTGGCAGGTGGTCGGTGCGACAGTCGCGGTGCGGGCGGGGACGCGGACGGGTGGGCGAGCGGCCGGCGCGGGCGGGCGGGTTGGGCGGGTGGCCGGCGCGGGTGGCCGGCGCGGGCGGGCGGGTGTGGTCGGGTGGCCGGCGCGGGTGGCCGGCGCGAGCGTCCGCGGGGTCACAAGCTGCCCGTGATCCGGCGACGGCCATCAGGGAAGCGCGCTGCCGGCCTGGCCCCCGAAACGGAAGGTGTGGATGACCACGGCTCTCACGTGCGGCGGCTGCGGTCGAAGACGCAGGGGGCCGAGCGCGTTGACGACGCAGCTGTAGCTGAACTTGTCGAGCAGCGTGTACCCGAAGGCCTGGGTCTGGAAGAGCGTGCTCTCGATGCGCCCGTCGTGACCGAAGGTCGCGCGCAGGCGCACACGCTGGCGGATCTCCCGCCCGTGGGGTCGGTCCAGAGGCGCGCTCGCGACGCAGGCCCGGATCGTCGCCCGCCGCGACTCCAGCGCCGCGTGTGCGCGCGCGGCGTCCGTGCCGAGGACGCGGTCCCCCAGCCCCGCCCGGTCGTCCCGCTGCCACGCGCAGGCGTCCGAGCCCGAGGCGGCCGCGCAGTCACGCGGCAGCGGCCAGGTCGGCGGAGCGCTCGCTGCGAGCGTCGGTGCTGGGCGGGTGGCCGCGGGCGCCGAAGTGGGTGCAGCCGCGGTGGACGGCCCCGTCGGAGCACTCGGCGCGGCGGTCTCCGGCGCGCGAAGGGGTGGTGCGGGGCGGCCGCCACATCCCACGGCCAAGGCGGCGAGCAGGCCCAGACAGCGTCTCATGAAGGGATGGTACCACGCGGCAACACGGCGGGGCCGTCGGCCGGCGGGGCCGTCGGCTCCACCGTGCGGGTGCCCCTGCCGACACGGCAGCGGTGGTGTATGCTGCGCCCATGCAGGTCTCCCGTCGCGCTCTCCTCGGTGGCTCTGCCGCGCTCCTCACCGAGCTGGCTCTGGGTCGACTCGCGCGGGCCGCAGCGCCGCTCCCGTTCCCGGAGCTCGAGGCCGCTGGCTCTCCTGGCTCCCTCGGGCTGGCGCACGGTCGCGCTGCCAGCGCTGCCATCGGCCGCAACCTCGCCTTCTACCTGCGCTGGCTCGGAGCCGAGACGAAGCGCGAGCCGAAGGCGCTCCTCGCCCTGGCGGGCTCCTTCACCGCGCCGCTCAGGCGCTGCTTCCCGGCGCAGCTCGAGGAGCTCGAGGGCATCGCCAGGGGCGCAGGGCGCCGGCTCGACGAGATCCTGCTCCTCAACGCGCGCACCGACCTGGCTCTCCTCGGCCGCGCACCCAGGCCCGCACCACCACCCGCGCGGCCTCGTGCCGGCGCCCCCGTCGCCGCCGACCCGCCTGGCTGCACCTCGCTCGCGCTGAGCGGCAGCGCCGCCGGTCGGCCCCTCCTGGCGCTGGGCCAGACCTGGGACTGGCAGCCGGACCTCAAGGGCGGCACGCTCGTGCTGCGCCTCAAGCCCGAGCGGGGCCCGCGGCTGGTGACCTTCACCGAGGCGGGGATGCTGGCCAAGATCGGCATGAACCAGCACCGGCTCGGGGTCTGCCTGAACTTCCTCGGGCACAAGAGCGACGACCCGGCCGCGGAGCCGGGCGTGCCGATCCACTGCCTGCTGCGGGCGGTGCTCGGCTGCGCGAGCCTCGAGGAGGCCACCAAGCTGGTGGCCTGGGCCCCTCGCTGCGCCTCCGCCAACTTTCTCCTCGCCCAGGCAGGCGCCGCTCCGGCCGCGCTCGACCTGGAGCTGACGCCCACCGCGCTGGCGCGCCTCCTTCCTCGCGACGGCGACCTGGTCCACGCGAACCACTACAAGGATCCGGCGCTGGCCCCCGGCTGCGACAGCGGCCGCGGCCCCTCCACGCTGAACCGCGACCGCGTCGCCGGGGAGCTCGCGCGCAAGCTGCGGGCGAGCGAGCCGGATCCCGCGCGGCGGATGCAGCGGATCCTGGTCTCGCGAGAGGGGGCGCCCCTCTCCATCAGCAAGACCGCCACGGCGGCCTCGCCCTCGGTGAGCCTGGCCGGGATCGTGATGGATCTCTCCCGCAACCGGCTGCACCTCGCGGGGGGGCCGCCGCACCTCTCGCGCTGGACCGAGCGGCCGGGCGTCTAGCAGCGATGCCGATCAGTCGGGCTGGTAGCGGATCGACCGCGCCGTCGGGTCAGCGCGGCGCGGGGATCAGCACGCGAGCCGAGAGCGGGCGAACCGGCAGCACCAGCGCGTCGCCGGCGGGAGCAGGGGCGAGCCGCTCTCCGGTGAGCAGGTCCTCGAGCGGGCGCGCGGCCTCGAGGGCTGTCGCCGGCAGCGTCACCCGCGGCACCGCGCCGAAGTTGAGCAGCACCAGCGCCGCGGGACCTCGGCCGCGGGGACGGCGCAGGTAGGCGTAGGTCGTCTCGCCGGGGCGGTAGCCGAGGAGCTCGAGGCCGTCCGAGTGAAGCGCGGCGAGCCGCCGTCGCAGCCGCACCAGCCGCGCCGTGTACCGGCGCAGCCGGTGGTGGTCGCGCCAGACGATCGGTCGCACCGGCGGCGCGTAGGGCTCGAGCTCCGCCCCGATCTCGTCGCCGACGAAGAGCAGGGGCAGGCAGGGCAGGGTGAGGAGGAGCGCCGTCGCGACGCGCGTGCGCGCCAGACCGTGGCGGCTGATGAAGCGCCGGCCGGTGTCGTTGTTGTTGAGGAAGCGGAGGACGTGCGCGGCCCGGCTCGCGTCGGCGCGCAGTGCGGCGTCGAGGCGGGGCAGCACGGCCTCGGCGGGCCCCGCGAAGACGCCATCCCAGGCCCAGCGCCCGATCTGCCCGGACCAGTCGTAGGCGAGGTCGAAGCCGCTCCGCGTCCAGTACGGGTCGCGCGCGCTCGCCTCGGCGATCAGGATCAGGTCTGGGCGCTCGCGCCGCAGCTGGCGGACGGCGGCCGGGAGGAACCCGGGCGAGCGCTGCTGCACCGCCCAGGCCGCGTCGAGCCGGAAGCCGTCGACGCGGTACGCCCGTACCCAGTGCAGGAGCGCGTCGACGAGGAGGCGCTGCACCTCGGGCCGGCGGTGATCCAGGTTCGGCAGGTGAACCCAGTCGAAGTGGTGGGTGGCGCGCCCCTGCCGGTCTCGCTCGTAGAAGCGATACCAGGGCGAGCGCGGCCCGCGCGCCAGCGTGTCACGATAGAACCGGTGCTGGTCGGAGGTGTGGTTGGGGACGAAGTCGAGGATGACCTTGAGCCCGCGGCGGTGAGCGCCGTCGACCAGGCGGCGGAGCTCCGCCGGCGTGCCGAAGTCGGCGCGAAGCGCCAGGTGATCGGTGACCGCGTAGCCATAGTCGACGGTCGCGTGGAGCGGCGCCAGCAGGATCCCGTCGCAGAGCCGGGCCAGCTCGTCGAGCCTGGCGATGACGCCGCGCGCGCCGTGACGCGCGAAGCGGTCGGGGATGAGGCCGTAGAGCACGGCGCGATGAATCCACGCGCTGCGCGCGGCAGCGCGCGCCGTCGTGGAGCGCCCGGGCGTGGCGGCGAGGGGCGTGGCGGCGAGGGGCGTGGCGGCGAAGGGCTCGCTCCGCGCGCCGGCGACGGGCGGCGAGGGCAGCGTGGTCAGCGCGCCCGCGAGGAGCGCGGGGACGGCGGCGAGGAGGCTGGACGAGGGGCGACGAGGTTGCATCGGAGGTGCGCCGGCAGCGACGGCCGCGGCGCACGAGGTTCATACGGCACGCGCGGGCTCGCGACAAGCCGCGCCCGGCAGGCCCGGCAGGGCGGCTTGCGCGTGACCCGCCCGTCTGCAACGCTACGCGGGTGTCGCTGCCGGTGATCGTGCCCTACGGGCTCCTCGTGA
>JAKLHH010000950.1 GCA_022710245.1 Myxococcota bacterium | reverse complement strand
TGACGGCCTGCGCCTCCTTGAAGAAGCGGGAGACGGCGTCGCGCTTGACCGCGTACTCCGGCCGCAGCAGCTTGAGCGCCACCTTGCGGCCCAGCTTGATGTGCTCGGCCAGGTAGACGCGGCCCATGCCGCCCTCGCCGATGAGCGAGAGGATGCGGTAGGAGCCCAGCGTCACGCCGAGCATGTCGTCGATCTGCTCTGCCCTGCTGCGCGAGCGCGTGCGGCTCTTCGCCTTCGGCTTGCTGGTACGCCCCCGGCTCGCGCTCGACCCGCCGACCGGCACCGAGGGCTGCGACACCGCCACCTGCGAGGCGCCCTTCCGCAGCGACGCCGTCGGGTCCGCCCTCAGCGGCTCGCCCGGCGCGCGCGCCTCGGACGCTCCGCGACTCTGCGCGAGGTCGCCCTGCATCGGCTCGGTGCGGACCGGCGTGATCGGCGGGTGGGCGTGGCCGGGCCCGGTGCGCAGCCCCTCGGGCACCGGAGGCGTCGACGGACGCGGGGTGGTGGCCGGCCGCGAACCGCCCCGCGGCACCGAGCCGCGTCCCGATGGCGAGCGGGGCGCCGGCACGGGTGCGCCCGTGGCGCCGTCGAGCTCCTGCGTCTCGGCGTACTGGGCCGGGCGCTCGCCCTCGATGAGCTCCTCGAGCTCCTCGCCTTCGAGGTCGACCACGTTGCCGGATGGATAGCCGGGGCGCATACCTGTTTGACCACTTCCCCAGGGCGGATCCTTGGCCTCGCGGCCGGTCCGTCCCCTTCCATTATAAGGATCTAGGGGGGTAGTCACAAGTCGGAGCCCATTCCAAGCTCGCGAGAACTCTTGCCTTGGCGGCGGCGCCTGACAAAACACCCATTTGCGAGCCTGGCGCCGCTGTGATACTTGATACGTCGAACGCGCACAGAGTATTCCCGGATGTCGACTCTAGTGAAGGGCGTGCTTGGCGGCATCGCCGCACTGTTCCTGGGTTTCCTGATCGGGTTCGGTGTCGGGCGGACAGGCCGCGGCGAGCTGGAGGACGCCGCGAGCAAGGCGAAGCACCGCGCGACCGAGGCCGAGGAGAGCGCACGGCGGGAGAGCGAGGAGTGCGGGCAGCGGGTGCAGGACGTGAAGGTCGGTCGTCAGCTCCTGCTCGCCAAGGAGGAGCTGCTGCGCGCGGTCATCGAGCTCATCTCCAGCAACTTCGGGCTGACCAGCCAGCACCTCGCGCAGTCGCGGAGCTGGCTGCGCTCGGCGCAGAAGGGCCTGAAGCAGGGCGACCAGCAGAAGGCGAAGGCGATCTTCGACCGCATCGGGGAGGCGCAGACGCTGGCGATGCGGCTCGACCCGATGGCGCGGGTCCAGATCGAGCAGATCCTCACGGAGCTGCAGCGCCTGCCCGGAGCGCGCTGACACGCGCGGCGAGGGCACACGATGAGCGCACCCTCGGCGAAGAGCGCCCCGGGCGCGCCGGTCCTCCCGCGGGCGAGCGGACCCGAGAGCGGGCCGGAGAGCATGCTCCGGCGGCTCCCCGAGGTGTTCGGCTACCTGCTGCACCAGGATAGCCTGCTCGCGCTCTCGGTCCTCGCGGTCCTCCTCAGCCTCGCCGAGTGGGCCGCCACGCTGCCCTTCTCCGTCGCGCCCGCGGCCTTCCCTCTCGCGCGCCTGCTCTGGGCCACCTACTTCTTCCTCGTCGTGCGCAAGGCCTCGCTCGGCTCGCGCCGGCTGCCGCTCCCCTCCGATCACCTCGACACCTGGGACACGCTGCTGCAGCCGGTCGCGCAGGGGATCCTCGCCACGACGCCCGCCTGGCTCGCGGTCCTGGTCTTCGCCAGCACCACCATCGGCATCCCGGACTTCCTCGCTCGCTACCAGGCGAGGCCGCTGCTCTTCCTCGGCGATCAGGGCTGGCGGGGCTACCTCGTCCTCGCGCTCTGGATGGTCCACCTCCCCGCGGCGGTCGCGGGGGCGATCTGCTGGCGCGGGATGCTGCGCTGCCTCGACCCGTCGCTCGGGCTGCGCACGCTGCGGCCGGTGGCGGTGCCCTACGCGCTGACCTTCGCGCTGATCTGCGGGTTCGGCCTGGTCGGGCACGCCCTCGACGTGATCGGCGTGCGGATGCAGGGGCTGCTGCCCATCCCGCTCGCCGCGCCCGTGCTCGGCCACCTGCTGCGGCTCTGGGTGCCGCTCGCGCAGGCGCGGCTCCTCGGCGAGTTCCTGCACAGGAACCGGCGCTGGCTGGCGTGCGAGAGCGCCTAGTCCGCTGGCCGGCTGGCGGCCGGGCAGCGCCGCGCCGCGTGATCGAGCGCACGGACTCGCCTCGTGGGGAGTCTCCCGCGGTCCCGCGGTCTGCCGCGGTCTCCGCGGTCTCCCGCAGTCTCCCCGGTCTCCCGAGTCTCCCCGGTCTCCCCGCAGGGGAGTTGGACAGACCCGACGAACCAGGTACTATCGTTACCATGCAGCATCAGCTCAGGGGATGGCAGCTCGGCGCCGCGCTCGCGTGCGCGCTCCTCCTCGCAGCGGCCACGGCGTACGCCGAGGCGGAGATCACGCCCGAGGCCGAGGCCCAGGCCAAGCTCCACTTCCGGCAAGGCAAGGCCGAGTTCGAGCTGGGACGCTTCGCCGAGGCCCTCGCGCAGTACGAGAAGGCCTACCAGATCGCGCCGCTGCCCGGGCTGCTCTTCAACATCGGCCAGTGCTACCGCAACCTCGGCAAGTACGAGAAGGCGATCTTCGCCTTCCGGCTCTACCTGCGAAAGCGGCCCGAGGCGGCGAACCGGGACGCGGTGCTGGGGCTGCTGCGCGAGCTCAGGCAGAAGATCGACGAGCAGCGCGTGCCGGTCTACAACCCCGAGTCTCGCCCCAAGCGGGATCCCGACCTGACGACCAACCCGCCGCCCCCGCCGCCGTCGACGCCGGTCTACAAGCGCTGGTGGTTCTGGTCGCTGCTGGTGATGGCCGCCGGCGGCGCGGCGACCGGCATCTACTTCGGCACGCGGGCGCGCGGCCCCAACCTCCCCAACGCTGACTACAGCTGGGATCTCAGCCGGGCTCACTAGAGGGAACACTCCTTGCGCTGGACCTCCTTGCGCTGGTCGCTCTACCTCCTGCTCCTCTGCCTGGCTGCCGCCTGCACCCAGCAGAAGGCCACCACGGTGCTGGTGACGATCACCGCCAAGGACGGAGTGTCCACGCCCGGCGCGCCGGGCGATCCGCTGCGCCAGCGCGTGCCGGTCACGCTCACCGCGGAGTTCAGCCACGAGAGCGAGAAGGTCCCCAACATCTTCTCCAAGGGCGGCGTCGAGATCACCTTCCCCACCTCGCTGCTGGTGCGCGCCGACGGCCGCACCGGGCCCGTCGAGGTCTCGGCGAAGGTGAAGGACGCGCGCGACTACGCGCTCGGCGAGGGCCTGACCACCGCGACGCTGATCACCGACGCCGAGGTGGACGTCGAGCTCCCGCTCTACCCCACCGACTTCCAGGTCAACGCGCGCTACGCCGGCGGCCAGTTCTTCTCCACCAAGTTCTCCGGGCGCCAGCTCGGCGCGGCCAGCGACGGCAGCTTCGTCGCGGTCTGGGAGGACGACTGCCCGGAGAAGGCCCGCTGCGACATCTACTACCGGCTCTTCGACAAGACCGGCACGGCGAAGCTCAACGCGGTGACCGGCAAGACCGAGGAGAACTCGGGCAACGAGGAGAACGACTACTACGACATGCCGGCGGTGGCCGTGCAGGAGACGGGCGGCTTCTTCATGGTCTCCCAGCGCATCATCAGCGCCAGCAACGCGAGCAAGATCTACGGCCGCGCCTTCACCGCCGACGGACGGCCCGATCCCTCGGCGAGCAGCGGCAAGGAGATCGAGCTGAGCGGCGCCGAGATCACGGGGGCGACCGGCCAGCCCGTCGCCAGCGCGCCCTGCGTGGTCACCCTGAAGAACA
>JAKLHH010000095.1 GCA_022710245.1 Myxococcota bacterium | reverse complement strand
TCGCCGGTGCGGTCAGGGCAGCTCTTGCCGCCGGGGAGGATCTTGGTGACGCCGAACTTGGTGGGGGCGCCAGCCGCGGTGGTGCCGCTCACGCGGGCGCCGATGAAGGCCTCGCCGAGGACGTTGACGGTCGTGCGCGAGGTGCTGGTGCCGCCGGTGATGTAGCGGCCGACGATCTTCAGCGTCTTCAGATCGATCTTCACCACGCCGGGGAGCGCGGTGTCGGCGATCCAGAGGAAGCTCGAGGTCTGCCCGCTCTGCTTGGTGACGACGAGGGCGCCGTCCGCGTCACGGGTGACGAACTCGCTGTCGTGCGAGGCCGGGTCGAAGGGCATGCCGCCGCCCATGCCCACCTGGAAGGTCTGGCAGCCCGAGCAGCGGCCGAGGTCGGGGCCGCTGCCCGTGTCCTGCTGCTGCTCCCCGAGGTCGGCGCCGGGCCCGCTGTCCGCCGTGGGCCCGGGCTCTTCACCCTGGCGCGAGCAGGCGGCCAGGGTCAGGGCGAGGGCAGACAGAGTCAGCAGGAGCCCGGATCTCCGCATCACGACACCTCCTCGAGGATGAGCGCGTCTGGTCACTGCAAGAGCAGGAAGCGGGCCAGGCACGATCGTCTGGAGTGTCGGGGAGCTAGAGGGCGAGGTGTCGCATCGCTGTGACAGCGATCGCGTCGACGGCGCGGGGCAGGACAGGGGTCGAACGCCAGCAATTCCGCGGGGTGAGCCCTGCTGGGGCCAGCTGTTCCCTGCAGGGGGGGCCTGCCAGACCCCAGCGACCTGCGGCCGAGCCCGGCCTACGCCGCGGGTCGCTGCTGCTGCACGTGCGCCGCGAGCGCGGCCAGCGTCGAGAGGCGGCCGACCAGCATCACCTCGGGCACGCTGACGCCGAAGCGTTGCTCGACGAAGAGGAGCAGCTCGGCGGACTTGAAGGAGTCGAGGTAGCCCTGATCGAAGAGGTGCCCGTTCGGGTTGATCGCCTCGACGCCGAGCTTGCCCTCGGAGAGCCGCGCGACGGTGGAGCGGAGCTCGTCGAGGACCACCTCGGCGGTGCTCGGCGGCGCCGGCGTGACGGGCGCCGCGGCGGGCGCCTCGGGCTTCGGGGCCTTCTCCTTCTTGCGGAACCAGCTCATCGCGCTCCTCCCTGGGAGGCCAAGCTATAGGCGATCAGCGGCGAGGTGTAAAGCGGTCGGGGCCTCGGAGAAAGGGCCTCGGGGGCTTGCGGGGCGGTCGCTCCCCGTCGGTCGCTCGAGTGGCGGCCACGGCAGCCCGGATGCGACACGCCTGGACCGAGCGAGCGTCGGTCGGTCGAGCCTGCCGCGGAGCAGCGCGGGCTTTGGACCTGGATCCGGGCTGACGCGCGCGTCAGGGTTAACGGATGGGCGTCGTCGACGGAGAGGGCTACATGGAGCAGCGCGGGACGCGCGCAGAGGCAGAGGGAGCGAGCTGGCGCAGGGTGCGCGGTGCGAGCCGCCTGCGCGTGCCGTCGGTGGTGGTGCTGATCGTCGGCGTGCTGCTCGGCCTCGTGGTCGGGCGCCAGCTCCCGGCCGGCGGCGCGAGCTCGCGCATCCCGCCTCGCGAGCTGAAGCTGATGACCGAGGCCTGGCGCGTCGTCGAGCAGCACTACGTCGACCGCGGGGCGCTGAAGCCGCGACGGCTCGCCTACGGGAGCATCGCCGGGATGGTCGCGGCGCTCGGCGACACGGGCCACAGCACCTTCCTCACGCCCGAGCTGCAGAAGCTCGAGGAGAACCTGATCAGCGGCCGCTTCGAGGGGATCGGCGCCGAGCTCCGCATGCGCGACGGGCACGCCGTGGTGGTGGCGCCCCTCGACGGCTCGCCCGCCCAGCGCGCGGGGCTGCGGCCAGGCGATATCATCCTGCGCGTCGACGACCAGGACGCCGCCGGCCACCAGCTCCCGGAGCTGGTCGAGCACATCAAGGGGCGCGCCGGGACCACGGTGACGCTGCGGGTGCTGACGCCGGCCAGCGGGCGGACGCGCGACCTGCAGCTGACCCGCGCCGCGATCGCGCTGAAGAACGTCACCTGGCAGCGGGTGCCCGGCACGCAGCTCGCGCACCTGCGCATCGCCGCCTTCAGCCAGGGCGTGGCGGGCAAGCTCGGGGTGGCGCTGACCCAGATCCAGGCCGCCGGGCTGCGCGGGGTGGTCCTTGACCTGCGCGACGACCCCGGGGGGATCCTGCTGGAGGCGGTCGGCGCGATCAGCCAGCTCCTCCACCACGGCAACGCGGTGCTGGTGCGCGACGCCCGCGGGCACACCGTGGCGGTGCCGGTGCTCAAGGGAGGGGTGCGCTTCGAGCTCCCCCTGGTCGTGCTGATCAACCGCGGCTCGGCCAGCGCGGCGGAGATCATGGCCGGGGCGCTGCGCGACGCGGGCCGCGCGCGGCTCGTCGGCGAGACCACGTTCGGGACAGGGACGGTGCTGCAGGCCTTCCCGCTCTCCGATGGGTCGCGGCTGCTGCTGGCCGTCCAGGAGTGGCTGACCCCGAAGGGGCACGTGATCTGGCACAAGGGCATCAAGCCCGACGTGACGGTGGCGCTCGGAGCCGAGGCGAGCCCGCTCCTCCCCGAGGCGGAGCGCGGCATGAGCCAGACGGCGTTGAAGAAGAGCGAGGACGCGCAGCTCCTCAGGGCGATCACCGTGCTCGGCGAGCAGGTGCCGGCGACAGGCGAGGTGCGGGCGCGCGAGGCCACGGTCCCCTGAAGCTGAGGGCGCGTCTCTGCGGCGTGCGCGGTGAGGCCCTCGCGGCCTACCTGATCGGGGACAGCTCCACCTTCCGGCGCCACCACGGCGCCGGGTACATCTCCAGCAGCTCGGGGGGGCCATTGCATGACGCGAGGCTGGCGGGCAGGGCCGGTGGGACGCGGCGGGGTCCGAACGGCATGCTCTCCTGTGCCCTGACGTTCTCCACCCAGCGACGGCCCGCGACCTCGCACCAGAACGCCTTCCACTCGGCCTGCTCCGCCTCGCGCCGGGAGCGGTCGACCAGCGCCGCCCCCGCGACCTGCATCCACGCGGCGCCACCGAGGAGCGCGAGGGACACGGCCGCGGCGAGCCAGAGCAGCCGGAACCGCGGCCAGACTCGCTCGACGCGCGCGGATCGGAGCATCCACCCCAGCGCGGGCTCGCGATAGGAGCACAGCCGCTGCTGGAGCTCGTGCGTCCCACTCACGGCCAGCCACGCGCCCAGCGGAGCGCTCCGGTCGACAACGCGGACCTGCTCTCCGAGCACCTGGATCGTGCAGCCGTCGCGGTCAGCAGCGATGACGCGGCCGCGGAGGCGACCCGCGAACCGCGCCCAGCGAAGGAGCGGATAGAGCAGGCAGCCGAGGAGGGCAGCTCCGCTGATGACGATCGAGGGTAGCATGGGTGTGAGACATGCGCGGCGCGCGGGAGGTTCGCCGTGTGCGAGAGATCTATCGCGGAGCGAGGCCCCTGGAGCGCACGCTCCGATCCCGCCGCGAGCCCGCTCAGCGCAGGCGCCGCAGCACGAACGGCACGCGGAAGCTACAGACGGCCGTCTGGTTCGGGAAGCGGAAGTTGTGCGCGAGGCTGACGATGCAGTCGTTGAGGGTGGTGTTCCCCGCCGTCGAGCTCGCCAGCCTCGCGCCCCTCACCTCGCGGGCGCTCACCACCAGGTCGACCTCGACTCGCCCCTGCAGGGTGGGCTGATCGCGCAGGAGCCGCTCGTAGCAGAGGCGCACCTGGTTGACGTGGTTCCTGGCGATCGTCTGCACGGCGTTCGCGGGGGCTCTGCCGCCGACGAGGGCCCGCACCGGACCGATGGTGATCTGGCTCTGCCCACGCCGCACCGTCACCACGCCGGGCGGTGGGGCGGGCACCCGTGGCTGGACGGGGGCGGGCACGACCCCGGAGCCTGGTCGCGCCGCCGCATCAGGCTGGCCCGTCGCCGTTCGCCGCGCCGCGTCGGGCTGGCCCGTCGCCGTCCGCCGCGCCGCCGCGTCGGGCCGTCGCGGTCGCGCCGCGTCGGGCGCCGTGATCCGCGCATCGGCCGTGGCCGGGGTCGGGTCACCGCGGAGGGCGAAGTAGGCCAGCGCGCCGCCCACGCCGAGGACGAAGACCGCGCCGGCGACGAGGAGCACGCTCCGCGAGCCCGACCGCGAGGCGCCGCCCCCGAGCCCTTGCCAGCCCTCGTCGGGCCTCGCGGGCTTGCTCGCGGGTGGCGCGGCGTCGCTCGCGGTGGGGGAGGTGGGGGAGGCGGGCCCGCTCACCGCCGGGCGCTCGCGGCTGATCGTCGCCGGGAGCTCGCCCGCGGGCGGGGTGCCGTCGACGGCGATGGTGGCTGGCAGCCCAGCAGGCGCGTGCCCCTTCAGCGTCGAGGGGATGCTCGCCTCGCGCGGCGGCTGCGGGTCGATGATCGTCGGCGCCGAGAGGTCGGGGCGCCCTCTCACCGTGGCGGGCACGCGGCTCGCCGACGGCGAGGGGGAGGGGGCTGCCTCGCCGCGGAGCGCGGCCGCGAAGCGCTGCGCGACGTCGAGGGCGCGCGCCGGTCGCCGCGTCGGATCCTTGGCCAGACATGCGTGCACCAGCGCGGCGATGCCGGGCGGCAGCGTGGGCACCGCCTCCTGCAGCGGAGGTGGCTCGGCCTGGATGTGCGCCGCCAGCAGCAGCGCCAGCTTCGGGTTGCTGAAGGGCGGACGCCCGGCGAGCATCCAGTAGAGGATCACCCCGAGCGAGTAGAGGTCGGTGTGCGGGCCGATCTGGTCGCGATCGCCGGCCGCCTGCTCCGGCGCGATGGTGACCGGCGAGCCCAGCACGAGCCCGGTCTGCGTCATCGGCAGCGGCAGCCCCTGACTGTCGAGGAGCCGGGCGATGCCGAAGTCGAGGAGCTTCACCGACAGGGGCGGCCGCTCGAGGACGAAGATGTTCTCCGGCTTCAGGTCGCGATGGACCACCCCCTGCTCGTGCGCCGCCTGCAGCCCGGCACAGATCTGCTCCAGGTAGGGCAGGACGTCGGCCGGCGGCAGCGGCGCCCGCTCGCTGATCAGGGTGGAGAGCTCGCGCCCGCGGAGCGCCTCCATGACGAAGTAGAGCTGGCCCTCCTCGGTGCGGGCGAAGTCGTAGATGTTGATGACGTTCGGGTGCTCGATGCGGGCGACCGCCTTGGCCTCGGCGAGGAAGCGCTCGGCGATGCCCGGCAGGTGGCTCACCGCGGGGGAGAGCACCTTGATCGCCACCCGACGCCCGATCTCGGGGTGCTCGGCGAGGTAGACCACGCCCATCCCGCCTGCGCCGAGGGATGAGACGATCACGTAGTGACCGACTCGCTGACCGGGGCTGAGCTCGTCCGCCATGGTGGCCCATGTTAGCCAACGCAGGGCTGGCTGGAAAGCGAAGCCGCGCGTCGGGCCCTCAGACCGCGCGCGTCGGCCGGCTCAGGGAGCCTCGGTCAGCTCGCTGACCCTCCGGCTCTCCAGCTCGATCGGGTGGAGCGCGTAGCGGAGCTCGGTGATGGCGAAGAGCGCAGCGACGACGAGGAGGAGGAGCCCGAGGATGAAGAGCGGGACGGCGGCGTAGTCGAGGCCGTGCCAGACGGCGCTGAGCCCCAGCGTGAGCGAGCAGAGCGCCAGGCAGATGATGGTGGTGAGCAGGCAGGCGAGGGTGCGGCGGATGAGGTGCGCCCGGTGCCTCACCATCTCCGTCTGCGTCTTCAGCATGGAGAGGATCTCGACGTGTCGCGCGGCGGTGGCCAGGTCGCCGCTCGCCTGGTGCTTCTCCAGCGCCTCCTGCTCCTGCAGGCGCTCGCGATCGAAGCCGCGCAGGCGGGTCACCACGGCCGAGAGGCGGTTGTAGAAGGCCAGGCAGAGGAGGCCGCAGGCGGAGATGACGATGATCGGGCCAACGCCCGCGGAGATGATCGGGGAGAGGTCGCGCATGCTGGTTACCATAGCGCAGCCGGAGGTGGCTGTCCCCGGACCCCGGACACGGCCGTGTCCCCCGCTCCACACTGCCGTGGGTGCCGGGAGACGCCACGCGCAGGCGCCCGGGGTTCCGCCCCCTTCGGGGTCGGCACGGTGGCTGCATCCACCGGCGGTCATGCAACGTACGCTCGGCCTCCTCCTGCTCGTGCTGATGCTCTTCGCTCCCTTCTGCGGCGGCTGCGGTCCGGACCTCTGGGCCGACGTCGACGTCGCCAACCTCGGCCTGCAGCGGCCGGGCGCCTGGGCCGTCTGGACCCGCGACGCCCGCGGGCGCGCCGTGACCTACTTCCTGGACGAGCGCGGCGAGGAGCGCTCCCGCGAGCCGGGCATCGTCCTCCGCACCCGGGCGGGCGAGCTCCTCTGGCGCGAGGAGCGGGTCGCCGTGCCGACCGTGCCCTGCGTCGGCTTCCCGGAGCTGCCGCCCGGCGAGGGCTGGGAGACCCGCGGGCTGCTGGTGCCTCGCGCGGGCGCGTCGATCGAGGTCGATCCGCCTCGCCCGCAGACGACCGAGGACGAGGACGGCTGGCTCCCGAACGAGCTGGCGAGCACCCTCGAGCTCCGCGGCTCGGCGGGGAGCCTGCTCTTCCTCCACCGCTCGACCTACGCCTACGCCTGCGGCGTGCACGGCAACACGGCCGGCGACACCTTCACCTGGGATCTCGAGGCGCGCGCCCGCGTCGACCTGCGCCGCGAGCTCGCCCGGGACGACCTCGAGCGGGCGGCGCGCGAGGCGGTGAAGCGGGAGGTCGAGGAGGACGAGGTCCGCCCGGTCTTCGGCGACGCCCTGCGCCTGACCGGCCTCGTCCCCCGCTACGACGCGCGCGGCCTCCGCCTCGAGTACCAGCTCACCGCCGACACCTGCTACGCCTGCACCAAGGGCGACGCGGGCTCGTACACCACCTCCGAGCTGGTCGGCTCGCAGCTGCTCCCCGCCTCGCTCGCCCCGCACGCGCTCCTCCCCGAGGCGGTGGCCCGCTTCGCCCGCAGCCACCCGGAGCTCACCCTCGGCGGCTACGGCGGCGATGAGCGCGAGGCGCCTCCCGCGAGCTCGCGCTGAAGCCCCGCCCCGAGGCTGCTCCAGGCCGCGTGAGCCTCCGCGATCGAGGGGTGCTATGCTCCGCGGACCACGGTGAGGAGCCTCCGCGATGGCCGAGCACGTCTGTCCCCCCTGGATCGGCTTCCTGATGGCGAGCCGCCTCAGGCGGCTGGTCCACGACCCGAACCGCATCCTGCGGCCCTACGTCGCCGAGGGGATGACCGTCCTCGAGCCGGGGCCGGGGATGGGCTTCTTCACCCTCGAGCTGGCGCGGCTCGTCGGGCCGCGCGGCAAGGTCGTCGCGGTGGACCTGGAGCCGCGGATGCTCCTCGAGCTCGCGCGCCGCGCGCGAGCGGCCGGGGTCGGGGCGCAGGTGCAGACGCTGCAGGCGCAGCCCCTGCGGCTGGGCGTCGAGGAGCTCGCCGGCGCGGTGGACTTCGCGCTGGCCTTCTACATGGTCCACGAGCTGCCGAGCGCGCCAGCCTTCTTCGACGAGCTGCGGCGGGCGCTGCGGCCGGGAGGCCGGCTGCTCTTCGTCGAGCCGCGCCGGCACGTGAGCGCGGCGGAGTTCGCCGGGAGCCTGCGCGACGCGGAGGAGGCCGGGCTGCGCGTGCACGCCGCGCCGCCGATCCGCTGGAGCCGCGCGGCGGTGCTGGTGCGCGCGTGAGCCTGCTGCTCGCCGCGCAGCTCGGCGAGCCCAGATGACGTTCGAGGCGAGATCGGGTTGCTACCAATCCGCGGGGTGGAGCTGCTGCGGAGCGAGGGAACTGCGGCCGGCTGCTACTTGTCCAGGTCCTTCTTCAGCTTCTTGACCATCGCGGCGCGCTGGCCGGCGGGGTTGCTCCCCTCGAAGGCGCCGTCAACCAGGATGGTGAGGGTGGTGCCTGCGACCTTGCAGGCGATGGTCCCGCTTCCCTTCTTCGCTTCGACCGTCGCCACCTTGGAGAGAGCCTGCTTGACCGGAGCATTGCTCTGGCAGGCATCCATCACGCCCTGCAGCGCGACGCCCACCAGGGCCCCGAGGGCATGCCCCTTCTTGGCCGTCTCTTGGTTATTGGGGTCGTGGCCGAGCTTTCCCACCCACTTCATCGTCACCTTCCCCCCACAGCGGTCATCGAAGGCCTTCTTCTTCGCGTTCATGATCTTCAGCATCTTGCCCTGGAACTCCGATTCCTGGGCCGAGGCCGAAGAGCTGCAAAGCCACACGAACGCCATCATCAGGACAACGCCGATCCTCATCGCGACCTCCTCAATTTTTGAAAACGGCCGTCTTCTTACCATCGAGGAAGGGGCGAACGCAAGGAGACTCCGGGCAGCGGGGGCAGCGGGATGAGCGATGGGCGAGGCACACGCGCTCGAGGCCGGAGCTCGCCTCAGCGCGGGCAGTGATCGCAGCCCTCGCCGGGCCCGCAGCGGCGGCTGCAGGCCGCGGGACAGATCACGGGCAGCCGGCACGCTCCTGGCCCGCGGCAGCTGACGCTGCAGGCGCAGGAGCCGTCGCAGTGCACGTTCCTCGCACAGCTGCGCGCGCCGGCGCACTCCACCGTGCAGCGGCCGCCGCGCGGGCAGTTGACCGCCTGCGCGCACGAGTCGTCGCCGAGGCACTCCACGCGGGCGCTCGAGGCTCGCTCGACGCTGACCGTGTGCGAGCAGGACCCCTTCCCCTGGCAGCGCACGGTGGCCACGCCGCCAGCCTCGACGGAGCCGGCGCAGGAGGCCCCCACGCAGCGGATCTCGCTGCGCGCCGCGCGCCGGCAGTCGACCGCGTTGACGCAGGAGCCGCCGCGGCAGGTCACCTTGCAGGTCCCGCGGCCCCCCTCGATCGAGTGGCAGGAGTTCCCGTCGCAGAGCACCTCCGTCGAGGAGGCGCGCCCGCAGGCGATGGTGCCGCAGGCCCCCTTCGTGCACAGGACCTTGCAGGGGCCCATGCCGCCCTCGATGCTGCCGGAGCAGGCGCCTGGCCCGTTGCAGAGGAAGGTGCAGGAGGTCGCGTGCCTGCAGTAGAGGTACTTCTCGCAGGCGCGCGCCCCGCAGGTCACCTCGCAGTCCATGCCCGGCGCGCACTCGAGGCCGTTCTGGCAAGAGCCCTCCGCCGCGCAGTCGACGCGACAGACCGACCCCTTGCAGCCACCCGTGCACTGCTGGGGGCAGGAGCCACCAGCCCTCGGAGGCGAAGGTGCCGGTGCTGGTGCAGGCGGAGTGCTGGGCGGCGGAGTCGATGACGGCGGGGTCGTTGGCGGCGGGTGCGCAGGCGTCAGGAGCACCCGCTTGCGTCCGCGCGGCGAAGGCCCCGGCGCCGCGGGGGTGACGGCCGCGAGATCCGGCTTCAGGCCGGGAGCAGGCGACGGCACCCTCGCGGCCACCGGCGCGAGGTCCGGAGCTCGTGCGGCGGGGCGGTCCGGCGCGGGCGAACGGGTGGCCGCCCGCTCCGAGGCCGACGGACGGACGAGCAGCAGCGCGGCCACCACCACACCCAGGCCGAGCAGCAGCCCCGAGCCGGCGAGGAGCCACGGCAGCCACCGGCGCGGCGGCGCGTCCGGCCGGCCCGCGCCCTCGGCGACGGTCTCCACCGTCCGCGGCGCCTCCCTCGCGCTTCGCTGGCGAGGCTCGGCGACCGTGGGGCCGGCTCCTCTCGAGGCCACGGTGGCAGCCTCCGGCTCGGGCCGGGGCGTCGCGACCGTGGGCGCGCCCGGCTCCGCCGGGGCACCGCGCGAGCGGGTTGGATCACCGTGGCCTCGACCCTGAGCACGCGAGGCCACGGTCCCCGCCGGTGCGGCGACCAGCGCCATGCCCGTCGCTGCCGTGCCGCCTGCCGCCGGGCTGCCGAGCGCCGCCTCGAGGGCGGCGAGGAACGCCTGCGCGCTCACGAAGCGCTCGGCCGAGGGCTTGGCGAGCGCCTGGGCCACCGCATCCGCGACCGGCGTGGGCCAGGGTGGCTCGAGCGCGTCGAGGCGGGGCGGCTCGTCATAGATCACATGGTGCAGCACCTCGACCTCGCTGCTCCCGGGGAAGGCGCGCACCCCGGTCAGCATCTCGTAGGTGAGCACCCCCAGCGCGAAGACGTCGGTCCTCGGGTCCACCTCGGAGCTGCGCCCCGTGGCCTGCTCGGGCGCCATGTAGTGGGGGCTGCCCACGATCATGTTGGCCGAGGTCAGCTTGGGGCCGGCGCCGCGCTGCTTCGAGATGCCGAAGTCGAGGACCTTGACCTGCTCGCGCCCGTCCGCCAGCCGGGCGAGGAAGATGTTCTGCGGCTTGAGGTCCCGGTGCACCACGCCCGCCCGGTGGGCCACGCCGAGCGCGGCCGCGATCTGGCGCAGGATGGTTCGCACCTCGGCGAGCGCCAGGCGGCTCCGCGCCATGCGGTCAGCGAGGGTCTCGCCCTCCAGCAGCTCCATCACCAGGCAGTGGTCCTCGCCGATCACCTTGAAGTCCACCACCTCGACGATGTTCGGGTGGGCCAGGCGGGCAGTGACCATCGCCTCCTGCTGGAAGCGTGCGGCGCCGCTCCCCATCCGCATCACCTTCACCGCGAAGCGACGAGGCAGCACCACGTGGCGCGCCTCGAAGACCTCGCCCATCCCGCCGGCGCCGATGCGGCGGGTGATCACGTAGGTCTCGGCGATCACGCTGCCCAGCTGGATCATGCTGTGGCGACTCCCCGCCGGCTCCGCGCCCGCTCTCCCGTGATAACCCGAGGCCGCCATCGCCACAAGCACGACGGACCTGCCCGGCCTCCCCGAGCTCGAGCCACACCGTTCCGGACACTTGCCGATGGACGCCTGCTGCCGTCTCGGCAAGCTCCGGCCGACCTGGACGACCTCGGGTCAGCGTCGCCCCGTGGTGCCCCGCCGCCGATCCGCTGGAGCCACGCGGCGGTGCTGGTGAGCACCCAGCGCGTCTGCAGTGCCTGCAGTCCCTCGCGGGCAGCCGCCGGAGGGAGTAAACTGCTGACGCATGTTCATGCGAGCTCTCCCCCTGCTGCTGCTCTGCCCGCTGGCGGCCTGCGATCCGGAGCCCACCATCCAGGAGCATGAGGTGGTCATCGAGATGTGGCCGGAGAGCAGCGCGTGCTGGAAGTCCGACGTGCGCGTCAGGAGTCTGCACCTCCGCGTCGCCAACGCCACGCGCGACCCCTACACGCTCACCGAGGTCAAGCAGCTCGAGGAGTGTCTGCCTGTCGATATCCCGTTCGACCGGCCGGGTGTGCTCTCCGTCTTCAGGCAGCGGGGCTACATCCTCAAGACAGCCCCATCACGCTTCTTCCGCATCTTCATCCTGCCCTACACGGTGACCCACTGCCCGGCGCCGGAGGCGTACGCGAACACCCGCTGCCTGGACAGCGAGACCATCGATCTCGACGCGCTCCCGGCCAAGGTCCCGATGCGAGTCCGGTGCGGGGGGACCGCGACGATCTGCAACGACTTCTGAGCGCCGCCAGCGGGTCAGTCGCCCATCCGGGTCAGTCGCCCATGCGGATCGTCCAGCGATCCTCCACCCCCCCGCTCCGCGTGCCGACGACGACCCCGGCCACGACGCCGCCCACCACCACCGCGCCGATCGCGGTCCAGAACCACCAGCGCTTGTAGATCGGCCGGGAGGGAGGCGGGGTGCCCGGGTCGGTCGCCACCGCCGGCGGGAAGAGGTGGGCGAGCGCGCGCTGCGCCGCCGCGCCGCCCTCGCCGTCCGGGAAGCGCTCCACCGCGCGTCTCAGCACCACGCCGTCGGCGCGGACGCGCGTCATCGCCAGGCGGCCAGCGCCCTCCTCGACGATCAGCGCCTCGGCGGCGCCCTGCGCGCGCGCTGCGGCCCCGGCGACCTCGGGACGCTCGAGGGCGAGCGGCCCCCGCCGCTGCAGCGCTGCCAGCTGCCGCGCGGTCATGGAGGCCGGCGCGGCCTCGAGCGCCAGCGCAAGGCGGACGGCCTCGTCGCGGAGCTCCACTCGCTTCACCAGCGAGACGTGGCCCAGCGCGCTCGCCTCGATCCAGTGCGGCCCGGCCCGCAGCTGGAGCTTGCTCGTACCCGGCTTGCCGTCGATGCGCAGGGTCGCCCAGGCGGGCTTCACGCTCACCTCGAGCGGCAGCGTGGGGAGCAGGCGCACCTCGACCATCGCCGCCTCGTGGGCCTTCACCGTCGCGGGCGGGAAGCGGATCGGGTCGAGCGGCCGCTGATCGAGGGCGTAGGCGGCGGTGAAGGCGCGCAGCGCGCCGGCGCTGTCGCGTCGCTTGGCGAGGCAGATGCCCTGCCAGAGGTGGAGCTGCGCGAGGAGGTCGAGGCGTCCGGCCTGCGCCAGCGCCTCGGCGCTGCGCCCCAGCTCCTCGGCGACCAGGCTGAGGGCCTGCTGCAGCTTCAGCTTGTAGAACAGGTCCTCGACGCGGGCGCGGGTGGCCTCGG
>JAKLHH010000949.1 GCA_022710245.1 Myxococcota bacterium | reverse complement strand
GCCTCAGCAACGAGGGGCCTCAGCAGCGACGGGCCTCAGCAGCGACGGACCTCAGCAGCGATCGGCCTCAGCAGCGATCGGCCTCAGCAGCGATCGGCCTCAGCAGCGACGGACCTCAGCAGCGACGGGCCTCAGCAGCGACGGACCTCAGCAGCGACGGCTCAGCAGCGATCGGCCTCAGCAGCGACGGGCCTCAGGACTTGCTGCGCCGCGCCCGCTGGAAGCGGCTGAAGATCGACTTCTTCTCCGGCAGCTCCTCGCCGAGCTCCAGCGCGAGCTGCTGCAGGAGCTCCTGCGCCTTGGAGGAGAGCTTCTTCGGCACCTCGACCTGGAAGCGCACGACCTGATCGCCACGGCCGCGCCCGTCGAGGTAGGGCACCCCCGCGCCGCGCAGCACCGTCACGTCGCCCGGCTGCGTGCCGGCCGGGACGGCGATCTCCTTCTCGCCCTTCAGCACGGGCACGGTCACCTGGCCACCGAGGGCCGCGAGCGGGTAGCTGAGGAAGACGTCGCAGAAGAGGTCGGCGCCCTCGCGGTGCAGGCGGTCGTCGGCCTCCACATTGAGGTGCACGTAGAGGTCGCCCGCGGCGCCGCCCTCGCGGGAGAGCTCGCCCTTGCCGCCGAGGCGCAGGGTCTGACCGTCCTCGACGCCGGCGGGGACGTTGACCTGCAGCTTGTCCTCCTTCTGCTGCAGGCCGCTCCCCTTGCAGTCGACGCAAGGATCGGTGATGTGGGTGCCGAGACCGCGGCACTCCGGGCAGGTGGTGCTGATCATGAAGAAGCCCTGGCTGTGCACCACCTGGCCCTTGCCGCCGCAGGTCGGGCAGCGGACCGGTGAGGTCCCCGGCGCCGCGCCGCTGCCGCTGCAGGTCGCGCAGCGCACGCGGCGGGTGACCGCGATCTCCTTGCGGCAGCCCTCGGCCGCCTCGAGGAAGGTGAGGACCAGGTCGACCTCGAGGTCGGAGCCGCGCGAGCGGCGGACCCGCCCGAAGCCGCCGAACCCCCCCATCCCGAAGATGTCGCCAAAGATATCGCCGAACGAGGAGAAGATATCCTGCACGCTGCTGAAGCCGGAGAAGCCCGCGCGCGAGGGGCCCTCGGCGCCGAAGCGGTCGTAGAGCTGCCGCTTCTCCGGGTCGCTCAGCACCTGGAAGGCGTTGGAGATCAGCTTGAACTGCTCCTCGGCCTCCTTGTTCCCCGGGTTGCGGTCCGGGTGGTACTTGAGCGCGAGCTGCCGGTAGGCCTTCTTGAGTTCATCCTGGGAGGCACCGCGAGCGACGCCGAGGAGCTGATAGTAGTCTGTGGACATGCTGCCTTCGCCGACCGGTAACCTAAGCACAGGCCCCCTGGGTGTCAACCCACGGCGGTGACGGCGGTGCCGCGGTGCCGCGCCCACGGGCGGGCGGGGCGCGGTGGACGGTGCCCCGTGGCCTGCCTGGTCCCGCCGGGACGGGCTCCGGGCCCGGACGGCAGCGGGCCTGCGGGGGCGCGGCAGGGGGCACCGGCTTGACAGCGTCGGCAACCCTCACTACAAGCTTAGTTCGGCTCACTCGGCGGAGGTAGCATGTCCAAGTCGGAGACGCTGTACGATCGGCGCATCATCGCGCGCAGCCTGAAGGCCGGTCGCATCAGCAAGAAGGAGTACGAGCAGTACCTGGCTGGCCTGCAGGACGCGAGCGTCAAGTCGGCGCCCCTCCTGGGCGCCGCCGCGGAGTTGCCCGAGGACGACCTCGAGGACGAGCAGGACGAGCAGGACTAGTCACCCGAGCGGGAGCGGGAGGGTGCGATGAGCAGGGACGAGGATCGGGACGAGCGTGGGTTCAAGGTGGAGGATCGGAGGCGCTTCGATCCCGAGGGGAACGCCCGCGGCGGCGCGAGCGCGGCGGAGGTCGCCGCGGCGGCGGAGCGCGCCGCAGCAGCAGACGCGGCGGCGACCGGCAAGCCCCCGCTCCCGGAGATCGACTTCTCCACCTTCATCCTCTCCCTGGTCACCTCGGCGGTGATGCACCTCGGGGACGCGCCGCACCCGGACGGCGCCGTCCGCCGCGAGCTCGACCTCGCCAAGCAGACCATCGACATCATCGGCATGCTGCGGGACAAGACGCAGGGGAACCTGAGCCCCGAGGAGACGAGGCTGCTGGAGGAGGTGCTCTACGACCTCCGCCTCCGCTTCGTCGGGCTCGCCCGCTAGCGCATGCGCGCCGCGCTCGCCCTCGCCGCCGCTGCGCTCCTCGCCACGCTCGGGCCCGCCGGCTGCCGCCGCCACCCCCTGGAGCCGGAGCCAGGCCCCGGCCGCTCGCCCTCGCCGGTGAAGATCCTCTACCCGTCTGCGCCGGGGAGCTTCGTCAAGCTGGTCGAGCGGCTGCGCCCCTCGGTGGTGAGCCTGAGCACCACGGGCGCGGTCAAGGGCGGCCCCGCCGACTGGTTCCCGACCGGCGCGCCCGGCGAGGGGCTCCCCTCGGGCGAGCAGACCGAGCGGCTGCGCCGCAGCCTGGGCACCGGCTTCCTCGTCGACGGGCATGGCAGCGTGGTGACCAGCGCGCACCTCCTCGGCAAGGACCGCGAGCTGCGTGTCCGCCTCGAGGATGGAAGCGAGCTCGTCGCCCGCGTGGTGGGCCAGGACCCGGCGAGCGACCTCGCCGTGCTCAAGATCGACCCGCCGGCCGGCGCGCACCTGGTGCCGCTCCGCTTCGGCGACTCCGACCAGCTCCAGGTCGGCGAGTGGGTGGTCGCCCTCGGCAACCCCTTCGGCGTCGGCGTCACCGTGAGCGCAGGCGTGCTGAGCGCGCGCGAGCGGCGCGACCTGCCGCGCGGCGAGTCCGGCTACCTCGGGCTGCTGCAGACCGACGCGCGCATCCACCCGGGCAACGCGGGCGGCCCGCTGGTCAACCTCCTGGGCGAGGTGGTCGGCGTCAACACGGCGATCAGCGCCGAGACCCAGGGCGTCGGCTTCGCGGTGCCCGGGAGCCTGGTGCAGAAGCTCCTGCCCATGCTGCGGCGTGACGGCAAGGTGGTGCGCGCCTGGGTCGGCATCTACATGGACAAGGTGACCCAGGAGGTCGCCGCGCGGGCGGGGCTGAAGAAGCCGCAGGGGGCGCTGGTTCGCCAGATCGTCGCCGGCGGCCCCGCCGAGCGCGCGGGCCTGCGCACCGGCGACATCATCCTCGCCTTCGACGGTCGCGAGGTGAGCGACGCCGGCGAGCTGCCGACCCGCGCCGCGCTGGCCGGGGTCAACCGCGTCATCCCGATCCGGGTCTGGCGCGATGGCAAGGCGCAGGCGTTCAGCCTGCGCACCGAGCGGATGCCCGAGTAGCCCGGCCGGCCCGTGGCTGATCACCCGACCTGATCACCCGACACCGCACACGAGCTACGTCCAGCGCGACGCGTGCGGCAATTGTCGCTCGGCGTGCGCGGCGTCGCCTCGCCCGAATTGCGGGTCCTCGCGGCCTGCGGACGCTCCGGGATGAGACCGCCGCAATCTGCCCTGCTCGCGTCCTGCGGACGCTCCGCGATGAAGGGCAATTGCGGGTCCTCGCGGCCTGCGGACGCTCCGGGATGAGACCGCCGCAATTTGCCCTGCTCGCGTCCTGCGGACGCTCCGCGATGAGGGGCAAATCCATGCCGCGCCGCACCGTGATCGCCCATGCTGGCGGGGCTCGGCGTTGACTTGCCCTGGACCATCGACTACAACGTCTCCTCGCGACGAGGCGCCATGTTTCGAGACAACCTGCAGCGGATCGTGGACAGCTGTGAGGGCGCGGTGGCGGGCGTGGTGATGGGCTTCGATGGGATCGCGGTGGAGGCGGTCAGCCGCGACACGGACCTGGACGTACAGACCGTGAGCATGGAGTTCTCCTTCGTGCTGACCCAGGTGCGCAAGGCGGCCGAGATCCTCGAGGTGGGCGGCCTGGAGGA
>JAKLHH010000948.1 GCA_022710245.1 Myxococcota bacterium | reverse complement strand
ATGGGCTCGCCGGGCACCGAGAACTGCCGGAACGCCCTCTACGAGGCGCAGCACTCCGTGACGCTGACCCACGCCTTCGAGCTGGGGACGACGGAGGTCACCCAGGGCGAGTTCGAGTCCGTGCTCGGCTACAACCCGGCCTACTTCGGGCCCAGCGGCGCCGGCGCTGACTGCGGGCTGACCTGCCCGGTGGAGAACGTGACCTGGCACGAGGCCGTGGCCTACTGCAACGCGCTCTCGACGTGGGCGGGGGTCGCCTCCTGCTACACCTGCACGGGGAGCGGCGCCAGCGTGAGCTGCCAGGAGGCCGCCGCGTACAGCGGCGCGAACGTCTACACCTGCCCGGGCTACCGGCTGCCGACCGAGGCCGAGTTCGAGCGGGCCTACCGCGGCGGGACCACCACCGCGTTCTACAACGGCGGCGCCACCCTCGCCGCCTGTGGCTCGTGCGCCACGGCGGACGCCAACGCTGGCGCGATCGCCTGGTACTGCCAGAACGCCGGCGGCAAGACCCACCCGGCCAAGGGCAAGCTGGCGAACGCCTACAACCTCTACGACATGGCCGGCAACGTCTGGGAGTGGTGCCACGACTGGTACACGAGCAGCAGCCTCGGCACCAGCGCCGTCACCGATCCCTGGGGGCTCAGCAGCGGCACCACACGCGTCTGCCGCGGCGGGGCGTGGAACCAGGACACGCGCTACGAGCGCGCGGCGGCGCGGCCGAGCAACACCCCCGGGACCCGCTCCAGCAGCGGCGGCTTCCGCTGCGCGCGGAGCAAGTAGCCCCGCCTCAGATCGCCCCGGCCAGCTTGAGCCCGAGGAGCTTCATCACCGGCGCGTAGTCCGCCGCGCAGATGTTCACCGGCAGGGGCTTGTTCTGTGCGTCGATGCCGAGGTTGAAGAGCCCGGTGTCGCCGTTGCTGGTGACGCCGTCGAGCACCGTCTGGATGCGAAGCGCGGGGACCGCGGTCCCGACCACCGACATGCAGCTCGACTTCAGCTCCAGGTTGCTCCCCGACACGCCCACCGTGACCGGGCTCGTGGGGCCGGCGATGGCGGCGAGGAAGACCTTCCCCGCCGGCTTCAGCCCCTGGAAGAAGCTCACGTAGCTCGCCACCGACTTGAGCCACGTCCCGCTCGGGGCGCAGCCGGTCTTGGTCCCGATGGTGGTGAGGGGCTGGGCGCAGGTGTAGCCGAACTGCGTGCAGCGGTAGCTGGTGAGCTGGCCCAGCGTCGAGGTGGCGGCCGGGTCGTAGAGCGCGCTGTTCGCGGCCGAGCAGTCGTCCTCGTCGGTGACGAAGACGACCGCGAGGAGCGCGCCCGCGCGCACGAAGCCGGGGTTGACGTTCAGCGACGGGTCGAGCGCCACCTTCGCCGCCTCGAGCGACTGCTCGAACCCGCAGCCCCCGACGCCGAGCTGCGCGATGCAGGAGAAGGCGTCCTTCACCCGCTGCGCCGGATCGGCGGAGCCCGTGGGGACGTTGGTGACGCCGCCGGCGTGGCTGATCCACGGGTTCGTCGGCGGCACGCAGCCCACGACCCGCGCCGTGCTCTGCAGCTTGCCGCCGTCGCCGCCGACCACCTCGCAGGTCGGGAGCGAGTAGTTGCCGGCGCCCACGTTGGTGCTGACCACCCCGATGTGGAGGTCAGGGAGCGCGCCGCCGAGCTTGAGCGCGTCGATCAGCGCCGGGAACTGGGCGGCGAGCTTCTGCTGCTTCAGCTCCATCGTGTTGGAGTTGTCGATCACGAAGAGGATATCGACGGGCGTGCTGATCACCGCGCCGTCCTTCACCGGGAAGACGTAGTCGACCTTCGGCAGCTGGTCCGCCGGCGGCAGCTGGTCCTTCTTCCACGGCAGGTCCAGCTTCCACGGCAGGTCCGACTTCGGCGGCAGGTCCCACTTCTGCGGGACGTCGACCCTGGCGTCGCGGTTGACCGGCAGGTCGGCCCGCGGGACGTCCACCCCGGGCCGCTCCGAGGCAGGCACGTCCTTGCCGGGGAGGTCCCGGCGCTGATCCGGCGCGCCGTCGCTGGGCGCCACGTTGCGGTCGCTGCAGGCCACGACGAACAGCAGCACGAAGCCGACACCCAGGGTGCTCCTCATCTGACCCTCCTCTCGCGTGGAGATCGATGGTCGCCGCGACGTGACGCGCGGTCAAGCGCTCCTCCGGCCGGCCCCGGCCGACCCCGGCCGGCCCTCGAGGCGAGCTCGCACAGCTCGCACACCTTGACCCCCGCTCACGCCTGACCGACGCTCGGGGCCTGGCGAGGAGGCCCCGATGCCCGAGTGCTTGCAGGCTGCCGAGGAGCTCGTCCGCGCGGTGGACGGCGTCGACTGGGACGCGAGCGAGGTCGACCGCTGCTGCCGTGTGCTCGTCCGCGCGGCAGGCGCCGCGACCAGCGAGGAGCGCCGCGAGGCCCTCGCGGTGATCACGGAGCGCCTCGCGCGCGCTCGCGTCGAGGACGCGGACGGGGTCGCCCACGTGGCGATCAGCGGGGGCAGCCTGGTCGAGGCGGGCGCGCCGCCCGGACCGCTCGCGGCGGTGCTCCTCGAGCGCCTCCCCGAGGTCCTCGCCGCCGCGCGCCGCTACGCCGATCGCTGCCTGGCTGACCTCGGCGAGGGTGACCCGGCCGACGACGAGGCCGACGAGGCCGAGGAGGCCGACGTGCTCACCGAGGTGGATGGCCGCGCCATCCCGCTCGCGGTCTTTCGCGCCCACCTCGCGGAGGATCGCGGCGGCGGCGCGGCGCTCGCGTACCTGCGGCAGTGGGTGCTCCCGGCCGCGGCGGCGCTGACGCGCGACCGCGAGGCGCTGCGGCGCGCGACCGCCGACCCGCGGCTGCGCGACCTCGCCGGCGCGCTCGACGACTCCGAGGCGCACTGGCTGGCCGTCCTCCTCGGGGTGGAGCTCGACGCGCGCTGGCTCGCGCTCTGCCCGCTCGAGGGGCGCGGCTTCGAGCTCCTCGTCGACGGCGTGGTCAGCAACTTCGACCTCCACGCGCTCCTCGCCGGCGCGCTGATCGAGCGCGGCGTCCCTGGCGAGGCGAACCCGCCCGGCGTGCTCGCCTACCTCCGGGGCGAGTCGGAGAGGAGCCCGCGAGGCCACGTGGTCGGCTCGTTCAACCTCTACGACCACCGCGCCGGCGGCTGCGACCTGCGGCGGCCGACCGAGGTGCCGCAGGACGCCTGGGTCTGGAACGAGGGCGGCCCGCGCGACGTGCCCCTCTGGGAGGGACGGCGGACGCTGCTCGTCGGGCCGCCGGCCTACGCGCGCACCTGGAGCCCGGGGCGCACCTTCTCGGCGCTCTTCCCCAGCGTCGAGGTCACGCGAGAGCTCGCGGCGGACGAGGTCGCGACGACGCTCGGGCGGCTGCGCGCGGGGACCAGCCCCGGGTGAGGGCGGAGGCCTCCATGGTCAGGCTCTACCGGTACGTCGGGCCGCGGGCCCTCGCCGCCGAGGCGGACGCGGCGATCGAGCGGCTGCGGCCAGGCAGCGCCGCGGAGCTCCTCGCCTCGCCGCTGCGGGGCGGCCGATCGCGCGTCGAGCTCACCTTCATCGTCGACGAGCAGGGGCGGCTCTGCGTCTCGGATCGCCACGCCGAGCACGTGGCCTGTGCCCGCGGCCGCCCGGTGCGCGCTGCCGGCGAGCTCGTGCTCGTCCTCCGCCGCGGGGCGCTCGGGGTGGAGTCGGTGAGCAACCAGTCGACCGGCTACTGCCCCGAGCCGTCCTGCTGGGAACACGTCCGTGCCGCGCTGCTCGGCGTCGGAGTCCACGCCCGAGGGGTTCACTCACGCCTTCGACTTCCGTCGCTGCCTCTCCTGCGGCAGCCTCAACGTCCTCAAGCCCGACCTGCCGGAGTGCGGCTGCGGGGCCACGCTGCCGGCGCTCTGGAACTGCGACCAGGCTCCCTGAGGTG
>JAKLHH010000947.1 GCA_022710245.1 Myxococcota bacterium | reverse complement strand
GCCTTCTGGTCGTTGACGGCGAAGAGCCCGACGCCAGGCCCGCCGAGCGAGAGCGGGCCGGCCAGGCCGCCGGCCTCGCCGACCGCGATGTCCACGCCGGCCGCGCCGGGCGGGCGCATCAGCGCCAGCGCGAGCGGCTCGGTGCAGACCGAGACGACCAGCGCGCCCTTCTCGTGGGCGGCGGTGCAGATCGGCCCCAGGTCCTCGAGGACGCCGAAGAAGCTCGGCGACTGCACCACCACCGCGGCGACCGTGTCGTCGAGCGCGGCGCGCAGCGCGGCGAGGTCGAGCTGGCCCGTGGCGGCGTCCATCGGCAGCCGCTCGAGGCTGGCCTCGCCGCCCTCCATGCCCGAGAGGTAGCTGCGGCAGGTCCGCACATACTCCGGGTGGACGCCGGTGGCGAGGAGCGCTCGCGTGCGGCCGGTCAGCCGGCGCGCCATCAGGATCCCCTCGGCCGCCGCCGAGGCGCCGTCGTACATGGAGGCGTTGGCGACGGACATCCCCAGCAGCTCGGCGACCATCGTCTGGAACTCGAAGATGCCGAGGAGGGTACCCTGGCTCAGCTCGGGCTGGTAGGGCGTGTAGGCGGTGTAGAACTCGCTGCGGCCGGCGAGCGTGTCGACCGCCGACGGCACGAAGTGACGGTAGAGGCCGGCGCCAGCGAAGACCAGCGTGCCGGTCGCGCGGCTCTGCGGCTGGTTCTTCGCGCCGAGCGCACGCAGGTGCTCGAGCAGCTCGGCCTCGCTGAGCGGCGCCGGCAGGTCCAGCTGGCCGCGGAAGCGGATCGCCTCCGGGATGGAGGCGAAGAGCTCGTCGACGGACCGGGCGCCGATCACCTTCAGCATCCGGTCGACGTCCTCCTGGGTATGCGGGATGTACCTCATGGGACCCTCTCGGGGGTGAGAGGCGCCGCTGACGGTGCCTCGGGTTCGAGGAGGCGGCTCACGCCTCCTGGCGCGAGCGCGGCAAGGGCCTGGCCTCGCGCTGGGAGAATTTGCCCTCCATCGCGGAGCGTCCGGAGGACGCGAGCAGGGCAAATTGTGGGCGGGGCGGGCGGCGCGGCGCCATCCGCGACCGCGACCGCGACCGCGAACGGATCAGCCGTGCTCGGCGACGAGCTTCGCGTAGGCGTCAGCGTCGAGGAGCGCGTCGTACTCGGCGCCGCTCACCTCGAGCTCGACCATCCAGCCCTTCTCGTAGGGAGACTCGTTGACCAGCTCGGGGCTGTCGGCGAGCGACTCGTTGACCTTGGTCACCTTGCCGCCGATCGGGGCGTAGAGGTCGGAGACGGACTTCACCGACTCGATGGTGCCGATCGACTTCCCGGCGACCGCCTGGCTCCCCACCTCCGGCAGATCGACCTGGGTGATGTCGCCGAGCTGATCCACGGCGAAGGCGGTGATGCCGATGGTGACGGTCGCGCCGCTCTTGCGAGCCCACTCGTGGTCCTTGGTGTAGCGCAGGTTCTTCGGGAAATCCATCGCTTGCTCCTGATGGTTGGCTCTGTTGAGACTGCTCGCTGCTCGCTGCTCGCTGCTCGCCACCGATCGCTCGCCACCGATCGCCTCGCCACCGATCGCCGGCGCTCGCCTCGCCGGCTACGCGTCGGGTCGCTTGTAGAAGGGCCCCTTGATGATCTCGGCCTCGACCGGCTTGCCGCGGACGTCGATCAGGAGGTGGGTGCCGAGCTTCGAGTGCTCGCTGGGCACGTAGCCGAGCGCGATCGCCTTGCCGAGGGTCGGCGAGGTGGTGCCGCTGGTGACGTACCCGACCGCCTGGCCGAGGCCGCCGCCCTGGCCCTTCAGGTGGATCTTGTGCTCGTGGCGCGCGATGCCGCGGGTCACCATGTGCATGCAGACCAGCTTGCGCTTCACGCCGTCGGCCTTCTGCTTCACCAGCGGCGCCTGGCCGATGAACTCGCCCGCCTGCAGCTTGACCGTCCAGCCCAGCCCCGCCTCGAGCGGGGTCGTGGTCTTGTCGATGTCGTTGCCGTAGAGCGGGAGGCGCGCCTCGAGGCGCAGCGTGTCCCGCGCGCCGAGGCCGGCCGGCTTGATCCCGTGCGGCTTGCCGGCCTCCATCAGCGCGTCCCAGAGGCGGGGCGCGTCGGCGGGCGCGCAGGCGATCTCGAAGCCGTCCTCGCCGGTGTAGCCGGTGCGCGACGGCGTGCAGCGGACGCCGGCGGCGGTCACGTCCTTGAAGGTGAAGGAGGGCATCGAGGTGACGTCAGCGTCGGTCAGCGACGCGAACACCTGGCAGGCCCGCGGGCCCTGCAGCGCGAGGAGCGCGTAGCGATCGCTGGCGTTCTCGAGCTTGCAGCGCGTGCCCGTCTGCTCGACGAACCAGGCGTAGTCCTTGTCGACGTTCGACGCGTTGACGACGAAGAGGACGTGGTCGGCGGCGACGCGGTAGACCAGGCAGTCGTCGACGATGCCGCCGTCGGGGTAGCAGATCGGCGAGTAGAGCACCTGGCCGTCCTGCAGCGACTCGACGTCGTTCGTCACCAGCCGTCGCGCGGCCTTGAGCGCGCCCGGGCCGGTCAGGATGATCTGGCCCATGTGGCTGACGTCGAACAAGCCCACCGCGTTGCGCACGGTGGCGTGCTCGTCCATCACGCCGCTGTACTGGAGCGGCATCAGGAAGCCGGCGAACTCGACGATCTTTCCGTTCAGCTTGCGGTGAGTCTCGAGGAGGGGCGTGGTCTTCGACATCGTGACCCCGGATGTTGAGTCCGCGCAGAGAATAGAACAATGGATGATGGGGTCAAGGAGAAACCGGGGCGCGCCGCGGCGACCTCGGGCGTCCTTGGCGCCGGTGTCAGCACTCCGGTGTCAGCACTCCGCTGGACCCGTCGCGTAACAGTCGGTCGTAACAGTCGGTGTCGGCTCAGTCCGCGGCGCTCAGGGTCTCAGGCAGGTGCACCGCGTGGCCGTCGCGGTGTCCCTCGCGGTGGAAGACCACGCCGCCCTTGGTGACCTCGCGCCGCCAGGCGCCGTGGAGGCTCGCCCTCGGGCACGAGAGGCTTCGCGCCTGGCCGAGGCGCCAGGCCTGCTTGCTCGCGGGCCGGGCCAGCAGCGCGGCGAGCGGCGCCGACCACACCTCGGTCTTCTGCGGGTGCTCCGGGTTCTCCGCGACGTCATCGTCGTCGAGCTGGATCTGGACCGCGTCCCCGGTCAGGCAGAGGTGCGAGAGCGCGAGGCTGGTCGGGTTCTCCTTGCCGGGGAGCGCGACCTCCTGCCAGGTGAGGCCATCGGCGCTGCGCCAGAGGTGCGGCACGTGCGCCTCGACCACCCAGTGGCTGATGGCCCAGAGGGCGCCGTCCGCGGCGCGGACGATCGTGTCGACCACGCCCTCGAGCGTGCGGCCCCAGCGCCAGTGGCCCGCGGCGTCGACGATCACCGGGAGCGCGAGGTTGGAGCTGGCGCACTGGTAGTTGGGCACCTGCACGAAGACGAGCAGCGCGGCGCCCGGTCTCTCGGCGTACTGCGCCGAGCGCAGAGGGGCAGGCTCCGTCCAGTTCGCCGCCTCGCACATCCCGCCCTCGGCGGTGGTCAGCTGGCGCAGGGTGCGCAGCAACTCGCGTGGAGGCGTGGAGATCCGCACCACTGGAGCAGCAGGCGCAGCGTTCGGGGGCCGAGGCGGATCGGCGGACGGCTTCCCGGCCGAGGGGCACCCGGCGGCGAGCGCGAGGAGACAGAGGGCAGCGCAGCGGCTCATGACAGGCAGCCTACCGCGTTCGCGCCACGCCTGCCACCGTCGTTCCGTGCACGTGGCTCCGTGCACAGCGCTCCGTGCACAGCGCTCCGTGCACAGCGCTCCGTGCACAGCGAGCGACGACTGGCTCTGCAGCGACGACTGGCTCTGCAGCGACGACTGGCTCTGCAGCGACGACTGGCTCTGCAGCGACGACTGGCTCTGCAGCGACGACTGG
>JAKLHH010000946.1 GCA_022710245.1 Myxococcota bacterium | reverse complement strand
AACCGCCTGACCACCGCCGCCATCGGGCGCCTCAGCGAGCGCGGCGCGACGCGCTGACGCGCCCCCACGCCCTCACTCCTCGGCCCGGGGCCGGTCGCGCCAGAGCAGCGCTCGGTACTCGCCCTCGCCGCGCATGAACCGGACCCGATAGCGCCCCGCCTCCAGCGACACACAGCCGAGGGTGGGCGCCAGCGAGGTGCTGATGGCCAGCTCCCCCGAGTCGATCGTCAGCCCCACCTCGCCGTGCCCACCGCTCGCCTCGGGCACGCTCGCGAGCTGCTCGAGCGAGAGCGTCGTCGGCGCGGTCACGGAGAGGCAAACGCCGCGGTCGCTCGCGGTGACCACGGCGCCCGTCGGCAGCTCGAGCCGCTCGTCGCGGTCCGCGAGGCAGAGCCAGCGCGCGCCGGTGAGCGGGTGATGGTAGGCTCCTGCGTCCGGCCTGAGCCAGCGCTGGTAGCAGCGGCCCCGCGGATCGGTGAACCTGGCGTTGCCCAGATAGCAGAGCGGGCCGAGGAGGAGCGCGGTCGCCCCCAGGATGAGCCAGCGTCGGCCCCGTAGTGTGAGCGCCATGGTGGCCAGCGATTGGAGCGGCGCCCCACACGTCGGGCGGTGGTGGGCAGCTGCCGCGACCAACAATTGTAGCCCTGGCGCCCGGTCCCGGGTCAAGCGCGGGACTGCTGCCGTGGCTTCAGCATGAAGTCGCCGTCGGCCCATGCGCGGACGGAATAGGGGCGGCCGGCGCTCTGACGCCCAGGATCAGCTCAGGCGAACCTCGGCGTCAGCTCGGCGCCGCCGCCCCGAGCAGGTAGGCGTGGATGAACTGGTCGAGCTCGCCGTCGAGGACGGCGTCGACGTTGCCCACCTTCAGCTCGGTGCGGTGGTCGGAGACCATGCGGTAGGGCGCGAGGACGTAGGAGCGGATCTGGCTGCCGAAGTCGATCTTCTTCTTCAGCGCGTTCAGCTCGGCCATCTCCTCCTCCTTCTTCTTCACCTCCAGCTCGTAGAGCCGGGCCCGGAGGACGCGCATGGCCTGCGACTTGTTCTTGTGCTGCGAGCGCTCGTTCTGGCAGACGACCACCGTGTTCGTGGGCAGGTGCGTGATACGCACCGCCGACTCGGTCTTGTTCACGTGCTGGCCGCCGGCGCCGCCGGAGCGGTAGACGTCGATCTTGAGATCCTCGTCCTTCACGTCGACCTGGATCGAGTCCTCGATGTCCGGGTAGACCGAGACCGCGGCGAACGCGGTCTGCCGCCGCGCGTTGGCGTCGAAGGGCGAGATGCGGACCAGGCGATGGACGCCGTTCTCCGCGCGCAGGAAGCCGAAGGCGTTCTGCCCCTCGATGGAGAGCGTCGCGCTCTTGATGCCCGCCTCCTCACCCGGCTGGCGGTCCAGCAGCTCGACCTTGTAGCTGTGCCGCTCCCCCCAGCGCACGTACATGCGGAGCAGCATCTCGGCCCAGTCCTGGCTGTCTGTGCCGCCCGCCCCGGGGGCGATGGAGAGCAGCGCGCCGCAGCCGTCGTTGGGCCCCGAGAGCATGCGCGCGAGCTCGATCTCGCCCACCTTGCCGTCGAGGGCCTCGGCCATCCCGCGCGCCTCCACGGCGGTGGCGTCGTCGGACGCCTCGCGCGCGAGCTCGAGCATGGCGGCGGCGTCCTCGAGGCCGCGGAGGGCGCCGTCGAACGCGTCCACGGCGTTCTTGCAGCGCACCTGCTCCTTCAGGATCTCCTGCGCCCTGGCCTGGTCGTTCCAGAAGTTCGGCTCGGCAGAGCGGGCGGTCAGCTCGGCGACGCGCTGGCGCTGGCCTTCGATGTCAAAGATGCCCCCTGAGGTCGTCGAGCCGCCTGCGCAGCGCCTGGAGCTTCTCCTCGATCTCGATGTAGGCCATCGTCTCGTCTCCTCTTCAGGTTCGTCGTGGCCGCTCCGCACCCGCTGCCCACCCTGTGCGGCGCCGCTCCTACTTCCTCCGCGGCACGGTCAGCAGCGGCTTGGGCTTCGTGGGCTGCTCGAAGGGGACCGGGTAGTGGCCGGAGAAGCAGGCGTCGCAGTAGCTGCCGTCGCTCCCCTCCGCCACCGCGCGCAGCATCCCCTCGAGGCTCAGGTAGCCGAGCGTATCACAGCCGACGAAGTCCCGGATCTCCTCCTCGGTCCGGCCGGTCGCGATCAGCTCCTCGTGGGTGGCGATGTCGATCCCGTAGGGGCACGGGTTGCGCACGGGCGGCGAGGAGATGCGCATGTGCACCTCACGAGCCCCGGCGCTGCGCAGCATGTCGACGATCTTCCGGGAGGTCGTGCCACGCACCAGCGAGTCGTCGATCACCACCACGCGCTTGCCCTTGATCAGGGCGCGCACCGGCGCGAGCTTCAGCTTGACGCCGAAGTGCCGGATGGACTGCTGCGGCTCGATGAAGGTCCGCCCCACGTAGTGGCTGCGGATCAGCCCCATCTCGAAGGGGAGGCCCGACTCGGCGGCGTAGCCGAGCGCGGCGGTGGTCCCCGAGTCCGGCACCGGGATGACGAGGTCGGCGGTGGCGGGCTGCTCGCGCGCGAGCTGGCGGCCGAAGGCCTCGCGCGAGGCGTAGACGGAGCGGCTGCCGAGGATGGAGTCGGGGCGCGCGAAGTAGACGTGTTCGAAGACGCAGAAGCGCTTCTCCTCGGCCTGAAAGCGCTGGTACGCGCGCAGCCCCTTGCGATCGACGACGATGATCTCGCCGGGGCGCACCGGGCGCACCAGCTCGGCGCCGATCAGATCGAAGGCGCTCGTCTCCGAGGCGAAGACCCAGGAGAAGCCCTGCTCCTCCCCTGCAGCGTGGGTCGCGGCCGCGCCGCCCGACCGCCCAGCCTGGGCGGCGCCGCTCCCGTTGCCCCGGGGCGAGGGCGGGTGCGGCAGACGCCCGAGGTGGAGCGGGCGGAAGCCGTACGGGTCCCGCGCGGCGATCAGCTTGCGCTCGGTGAGGAAGAGCAGCGAGAAGGAGCCGCGCAGCTGGGCCAGGGTCGTCGCGATGCGGTCGACGATCTTCCGCTCCTGGGTCCGCGCGAAGAGGTGGACGATCACCTCCGAGTCCGAGTTCGACGCGAAGATCGAGCCGGCGGCCTCCAGCTCGCGCCGCAGGCTCCCGGCGTTGACCAGGTTGCCGTTGTGGGCGATCGCGAGCTGCCCGCGCGCGTGGCGCACCGCGAACGGCTGCGCGTTGGCGAGGTCCGAGTCGCCGGCCGTCGAGTAGCGCACGTGACCGATGGCGCTGGTGCCCTTCAGGCGGGCGAGCGTCTCCTCGTGGAAGACGTCGACCACCAGCCCCATGCCCTTGTAGGTGTAGAGCCGGCTCCGATCGCTGGACGCGATGCCGGCGCTCTCCTGGCCGCGGTGCTGCAGGCCATGGAGCCCAAGATAGGTGACGTTCGCCGCTTCCGGGTGTCCGTACGTTCCGAAGATGCCGCACATGGGTGGCGTATTCCCCGACGGAGAGCGGTCATGTAGCACAAGGCGGCGCCGCGCGCTAGGGCGCCGCGGATCCCGCGGATCCCGCGAGTCAGGGGACCTTGACGACGGTGACGTTCTTCCAGCCGACGTTCTGCGCAGAGTTCGTCGGGTCGGCGCCGTTCATCACCCAGACCAGGACCTGCGCATTGCTGAGGTCGACGGCGGTCGTCACGACGGTCTCCGGGTACGGCGGCATGGCCGCGAAGTCCTTCGCCGGCATCCAGGCCGCCGGTCCCGTCCCGGCGGTGTTCCAGCTCGTCCCGCAGGCCCCCGCGCTGCTCGGCGCCTGGTGCAGCCGGACCCAGGCCTTCAGCTCGTACTGGTTGCCGCCGCTCGGCAGCAGGTCGAAGCGGAGATCGAGACGCTGCGCCTCGATGGTCGCGAGCACGTACTCGGCGTTGTACTGGTGCCCGAGGGCGAGCTGCTGCTTCACCCCCATCCCCGCGCGATCC
>JAKLHH010000945.1 GCA_022710245.1 Myxococcota bacterium | reverse complement strand
TCAGGTGGTCGCTGACACGATCCCCGTTCAGCAGAACGAGTCGGCAGCAGCGCCCGAGGGCGCGACCACGCCTTACGCTTCGGGTCAGGGTCTGATCGGCGGGCGCTTCTGGGTCGGCGCCCCCCTGCGCAAGCTGCCCGTCGGAGAGCTCTTCGAGGCGCGCGACATCAAGCAGGAGCAGCCGCTCGAGCTGTTGCTCGTGGACGGTGCGGCGTTCCCCTCGCCCCTGGACATGGAGCGTGCGCGCCGCGAGCTGCGGCAGCTGCAGAAGGTCGAGTGCCCCGCGATCGTCAAGGTGGTGGAGCACGGCAAGACCGACGACGGGCGTCTCTTCATCGCCATGGAGCGCGTGGCCGGGGTCTCTCTCGACGAGCTGGTCGCGCGAGGGCCGCTCGATCTGGGCGAGGCCCAGCGGATCGTGCGCGGCGTCGGGACGGGGCTGGCCGAGGCGCAGAAGATGGGGGTCATCCACCGCGACATCGCGCCGCACAACATCCTCGTCGGTGAGGACGGGGAGGTCCGGATCCGGGGCTTCGGAATCGCGGCCCCGATCAAGCGGCATGTCTTCGGAACCGCGGAGTACATCAGCCCCGAGCAGGCGAGCGGTCGGCCGGTCGATCAGCGCTCGAACATCTACAGCCTCGGCGCCGTGATGTTCTTCATGCTCACGGGTGAGCCGCCGTTCGTGGCCTCGAGCCCGGACGAGTACCTCGAGAAGCACCTGAACGAGGAGCCGGTCTCGCCCAAGGCGCGGCGGCCCGAGCTCGAGCTCCCGGCGCGCGCGGAGCAGCTGATCCTCAAGGCGCTGGCGAAGAGCTCGAGCCGGCGCCACCTGACGCTGCGGCAGTTCCTCCGCGAGGTGGAGTCGCTCACCGAAGTCGAGGCGGCGCCCGAGCCGGAGGCCACCCAGCCGATCTCGTTCGTGACCCCGCTGCACGGGGTCACGGCGCTCACCGGCGGCAAGCGGCCGCCCTCGGCGGAGCTGCCGCCCGTGGAAGATCCGGGCGCCACCCTCTCCGACGGCGAGGCGCCGATGGACCCGGCCCCGATGGCAGCGCAGCCAGTGGCGCGGACCATCCCGTCGACCGCGGGGCTACAGGCCCCGATGGCGGCCCCTGCGCCCGCCCCCGAGCCGCCTCCGCACGAGCCTCATCCCGCGGCCACCAAGCGGCCGACGGCCATCACGGGTGAGATGCAGTCGTCAGTCTCGCTGAAGCACCCGGAGCCGGTGCCCGAGGAGCAGCGGCGGCCCGCACCGGCTCCCGCTTCGCAGGCGCAGCCGTCTGCTATCGGCGACAAGAAGCCAGCGTTCCGCGAGACGATGTGGTTCTTCAAGGGCGAGGTCGAGTCGGCGATGGCCGAGACCGGCGGCGAGGCCGCGGTGCCGCCTGCGGCCGCCGTCGAGGCGACGCCGCAGGAGCTCGCGGCGAAGTACGCCGACGACGGCAGCCTCTCCGACGAGGAGGCGCGCCGGCTCTCGCTCCGCACCGGCAAGACCCAGATGATGATGGGGGTGAAGATCCCGAGCGGGCAGGTCCCCGGCGAGAAGATGGCCGCCGAGGACTTCGTGAAGGAGATGAACCGCGGGCGCAAGCTGATGATCTGGGGCGGCATCCTGGTCGTGGTCGCGGCGATCGCCGGCGTTGTCGTGTGGCTCATCCTCAAGTAGCGGCGCCCCCTCCTTCACTCCCCCGTTCCTTCACTCGCTCACTCACTCACTCACTCACTCTGTTCCTCGACGGATCTGGATCGCGACGCGTCTTGGTGAGGCTTGGCCGCTGCGCTTGATCTCGACGCGCTGAGGTGAGGCCAAGGCCGCTTCGCGGCTGGAGGCTCACGGCGCGAGGCAAGGCTGCGCCGCTTCGCGGCTCGGGCTGCCGCGCCGCACTGAGCGACCGGGCGGACTGTGCGGTGAGGGCGGCTTGTCTGCCGCTGCGGCCGTGCATCCGGCGGCGGCGGACAGAGCTTGGCTGGTGGCCGACGAACGTCGAGAGGCGGCACCGTGGGCTGCTGCAGGAGCCGGATGCACGGTCCTCGCGGCTCTCTGGGGGGCGCCCGGAGGATGCGGCGCGCGGCGGCGACACGACACCTGCGCGCAGGGGAGCGGTGTCGGCGTGCGGTGACGGCCGCGCCCGAGGGGCGCGACCGACGGGGCTCGACCGGCGGGGCTCCACCGGCGGGGCTCCACCGGGCGGGTCTCCACCGGGCGGGTCTCCACCGGCGGGGCTCGACCGGCGGGGCTCCACCGGCGGGGCTCCACCTCATCTTGGTCTAGACCGTGAGAGTTATCTCAGCGGCGGAGGAACGTGAGGAACGTGAGGAACGTGAGGAACGTGAGGAACGTGAGGAACGTGAGGAACGTGCGTGAGGAACGTGCGTGAGGAACGTGCGTGAGGAACGTGCGTGAGGAACGTGCGTGAGGAACGTGCGTGAGGAAGAGGAGGAGCTGACTGGGAGGGCGCTGGGACGCTAGGCCTTGACCACGTCCGTGCCGTTGAGCTTCACCGCGACGGTTCCGAGGAGCACCTTGACCGCGCCCTTGGCGTCGATCTCCTGCACCACGCCCGTGCGCCCGGTGAACATCCCGCGGACGACGCGGATGGGGTCGTTCTTGACGAGCCCCTTCGACTTCTGCTCGACCTCCTTCTTCTTCAGCGTCTCGCGCATGGAGAGGAAGTCGTTGTCGCGGCTCCAGGCGATGTAGCTCAGGACCGGGAGCAGCGCGCCGGTGAGGAGCTCGCGCGCGACGTCGACGAAGGACGCGTCGCGAACGCGCGGGTCGCCGCGGTCGATCGAGTAGCGGACCTCGAGCCAGCTCCCCGCCGCGGGCAGCTCCTGGATCAGGCGCTGCATGATCGCGTCGTCGAGCTTGGCCGCCTCGATCTCCGCGCCGCCGTGGATCCCGACGCGGAAGCCGACGGGCAGGGTGGCGATCATGCGCACCAGCTTGTCGCGCTGGAAGTACTCCTGGCACTTGCGCTGCAAGTTGTCGCGGTCCACCGACGCGTCGGAGTGGAGCTTGAGCGCCAGCTCGACCTGTGCGCGGTCGATCATGATCGAGAGGAAGATGTGGTTGCGGAGCGGCGACGGGTCCTCGATCAGCGCAGCCATCGAACGCTTGCGGCTGATGATGGTGTCGAGCTCGCGCCGGGTCTCCAGGTTCCTCGAGAAGAAGAGGTACTGGTTGGTCACCCGGTGCTGGTTCCAGATGGCGGGGTGCTCGGCGCTGGCCTCACAGAGGAGGAGCGAGCCGTCGCCCGCCAGCAGCGCCGGCGAGAGCGCGCGGCCGAGGGCCACCAGCTTCTCCTTCACCTCCAGGCGCTCGCGGTTGAAGACGTTGCTCTGCCACTTGTTCTCCAAGTAGGCATCGAAGTCGCGATCTATGAAACCAGTGAACTGCACGGGGCGGAATTATGGTTGTGTCACGCAGACATGTCAACGAGTTCGCGCAGGCTCGGCGACGAGCACGGGCCAGCGCTGCAGCTGACCGCGCTGGAACGCCTCCAGCGCGGCCGGCATCGCCTCCAGCGAGAGCGGTTCGACCAGGGGGCCGAGCTCGAGGCGTGGCCGCAGCGCCGCCACGTCGAGGACCAGGTGCGGGTGCAGGTCGCGGACCCAGCGCAGCGCAGGTTGTCCGGCGAGGAGCCGCGCGAGGTCGACCGTGAGCAGGCGAGGCGGCCCGACGAGGGTGCAGCTCGCGCAGGAGGCGGCCAGGTCGCCCCACGCGGCCAGGGCCGCATCGCCCGGGGTGAGGTCGAGGAGGTGCCACCTCGCGGAGGCGAGCTCGCCCGGCTCCGGCGCTGTCGGCCGCCGCTCGACGCCGTCGGGCACGAGCGTCGAGGCGCTGGTGATCCAGCATGGCCGCAGGCCGCAGGCCACGAGCAGCCGCAGCGGGAGCGCGCCCGGCCCTGGATCACCGAGGACGAGGACGCAA
>JAKLHH010000944.1 GCA_022710245.1 Myxococcota bacterium | reverse complement strand
CGCGCGCCGCGCGATCACCATGGCGCCGACGAGGGCCATCAGCAGCACCACCGAGACCAGCTCGAAGGGGAGCAGGTACTCGCGCAGGAGCGCGTCCCCGATGCGGTGCACGGTGGGCGCCACCGCGGCCGCGGTGCGCGGGAAGGGCGCGCGGAGCGCGATCTGCAGGATCAGCCCGAGGACGAGGAGCGCCGCGGGGACCCCGGCGAGCAGGCTCACCGAGAGGTTGGAGACCTTGATGTCGCTGATGTCGCGGGTCAGCAGCACGGCGAAGAGGATGAGGACGAGGATGCCGCCGACGTAGATGAGGAGCTGGATCACGCCGACGAAGTCCGCGCCGAGCATGAAGTAGAGCCCCGCCACGCCGGCGAGCGTCCCGAGCAGCGAGAAGGCCGAGTGGAGGATGTTCTTGGAGAGCGCGACGCCGACGCCGGAGATGACCGCCAGCGCGGCGAGCAGGTAGAAGACCACGGTGGTCGCGGTGAAGTGGCCGAGGACGCTCTGCAGGGTCGCGCTCATGCTAGTGGCCCTCCGCCTTCTTGCCGTGGCGCACCTCGAGGATGGCGGCCGCCTCGGGCTCGGCGGCGGGCGCCGCCCGGACCGCCGCGGTGCGCGGTGGGTTGTCGCGGGCGGCGAGGACCCGCGCCTCGCGGGCGCGGTCACCTCGCGGAGCGGTGGGCAGCACCTGCCCCTTCTTCACCTTCGCCACCACCACCTTGTCGCCGGGCTGGACGAACCGGTAGGTGAGCGCCGCGAACTCGGGCTGCACGCCCTCGAACTCGCGGGTGAAGCGGATCGCGTGCGTCACCTCGGCGTCGCCGGGCGCCTGCGCGTCGACCGGGCAGGCCTCGACGCAGAAGCCGCAGTACATGCACTTGCCGAGGTCGATGTCGAAGCGCTCGAGGAAGCGGATCTTCCCCTCCTTGCCCATGCCGATGCGGATGACATCGATCGGGCAGGCGCGCTCGCAGGCCTGGCAGCCGGTGCAGGTGAGCACGTCGACCTCGAGCAGGCCGCGGAAGCGCTCGGGCACCAGCTCGCTCACCGGCTGTGGCGTGCGGTCGGGGTACTGCACCGTGGCCGCCGGCCGCCGCAGGTAGGAGAAGGTCACCGCCATGCCCTCGAGGATCGACCAGGCCGCGCGCTTGATGCCGCCCAGGTAGCCGACCTCGGGCCGCCTGCGCGCGGTGACCGTGCCCTGCACGGCGGGCGCGCGTGGCTTCACCTCGGAGCCGGCCGCCGCGGTCGCGGGCTTCGCGGGCTCGGACGGCTTCGCGGGCTCGGGCCCGGGGGGGGCCGCAGTCGCGGGCTTCGCCTCGGCCGAGACAGCCGGCGCGGGCTTCGCTGCGTTCTCGCGTTCAGCTTCGGACATCTTCACACCACTCGCATCGTCGCTGCTCATCGACGCTCGCTCCTCTACGGGAACGGGTTCCAGTCCCACTTCTCCTCGGGGTTCTTGCGCCAGTTGTAGAGGACCCGCGAGAAGAAGAGGCCGGCCAGGCCGAGGCCGCAGGCGACGAAGGTGAGGACCTGCGCGTAGAGGCGCCAGCGCGGCGGCAGCAGCCAGGTCCAGAGGGCCTGGAAGACCACCGCGGCGAAGGTCCAGGGGACGAAGTACTTCCAGCAGAGCCGCATCATCTGGTCCACGCGGAAGCGGGGGAGCGTCCAGCGGATCCAGATGATGACGAAGACCAGCGCCATCGCCTTGGCGAAGAAGAGCCCGAGGCCGAGGAGCTGCCAGAGCCAGTGGCTCGCCTGCTGCGCCAGGGTCAGGTGCGGCACCTGCCAGCCGCCGAGGAAGACGGTGGTGGCGATGGCGCCGACGACGAAGAGGTTCGCCCACTCGCTGAGGAAGAAGACGGCGAAGCGCCAGCCGCTGTACTCGATGTTGTAGCCGGCGACGAGCTCGCTCTCCGCCTCGGGCAGGTCGAAGGGCGTGCGGTTGCCCTCGGCGAGCGCGCTGATGAAGTAGATGAAGAAGCAGACGAAGATGAACGGGTTGTCGAAGGCGTGCCACTGCCAGGGCCAGCCGCCCTGCCGCTCGACGAGCTCCTGGGTGGAGAGGGTGCCGGCGAGCACCACCGGCACCATCAGCGCCAGGCCCGCGGGGATCTCGTAGCTCATGATCTGCGCCGCCGAGCGCATGCCGCCGAGGAGCGCCCACTTGTTGTTCGAGGACCAGCCCGCCATCATCAGGCCGATGGCGACGAAGCCGGTGATGGCGATCAGGTAGAGGAGCCCCACGTTGAGGTCGCTGACGATCAGCGACTGGCCGAAGGGGATCACCACGAAGGTGCCGAGGAGGCCGGTGAAGACCAGGTAGGGCGCGAGCTTGAAGAGCGGCCGGTCCACCGCGTCGGGGATGATGTCCTCCTTGAGGACGAGCTTGATGCCGTCGGCGATCCACTGCAGCGCGCCGAACGGGCCCACGCGGTTCGGGCCGCAGCGGCTCTGCATCTTGCCGGCGACGCGGCGCTCGACCCAGGTGAGGGTGCCGGCGATGACCATCGCCAGGCCGAGGGCGATCAGGCCGAAGACCAGCATGACGCTGAGGGAGATCAGGCTCGAGGGGACGATGAAGGGCCGCGTCGCCGCGACCTCGGGCTTGATGGAGACGGTGGCGTCGCGGCCGCCGCGCTGCAGGCCGAGGCCCACCGGGTGGCGCGCGTCGGCGGTGCGGAAGGCGACGGTGAGGTCGCTGGCGCTGGTCACCGGGCGCCCCGCCGCGCGGACGATCAGGTCGCCGGCCTGCAGGCCGGCCGCGGTGCCGACGCCGCCGTTCGGCCGGAGCGCGGCGACCTGCAGGCCGCCCTCGGCGGGCTTCACCTCGACGCCGAGCCAGGCGAGCAGGCGGTCGTTGGAGAGGACCTCGACCAGCTGCTCGGAGAGGTTCCGCATCGAGGGGCGGTAGAAGGAGAGCCGGACCGGCGCGCTCTCGCCCAGCCAGAGCGTCACCGGCGCGCCCGTCTTGGGCTGCTGCAGGACGCCGACCTTGCCCACGAACTCGGCCCGGCCGATCACGCGCTCGACCTCGGCGCCGATCGGCAGGAGCACGCGCTCGGCGAAGGCGGGGTTCGCGGCGGCGGGGATGGCCGACGCGCGGAGCTCCACGCGTCGCGCGACCGGCGGCGCGCTGCTGCCGTCGCTGAAGGTGCCGTCGAGGATGATCTTGGTCGCGTCCTTGGCGTGCAGGACCGGCGCCGGGCGGATGGAGATGCCGGCGCCGCTGGCGGCGGCGAGGACCGGCTCCGCCTCGACGATCAGCGTGTCACCGCGCTGCAGCTGCCGCGGCCGCACGTCGAGGAGGCCGCCCTCGTGGGCGAGCTTCGGGCTGCAGCCGGCGAGGACGAGCATCGTGGCGAAATAGCCAATCACCATCCTCGAACGGTTCGAGGTCGGCGGCGCGGGGACCCCCGCTCGCGGGCCCCTCCCCACCCCTCGCTCGCTCGCGGACACGCGCTGTGCAGACTGCCACCACAGAGCCCGCTGCGCTCGGCTCGGGGCGGGGCCTTGGCCCCTCCCGCGGCGCCCCACGCCGCCTCTTTGTCGTTCTGACGCGTTCTCTCTGATCGAGAATCGCCTGTTCATCGGTCGACCTCGGGGGCAATCGTGTCGAGGCTGGCGATCAGCGCCACCAGATCGGCGACCATCACCCCGCGCGAGGCGTGGCGGATGATCTGCATGGCGTTGAAGGAGCCGCAGCGGAAGTGCACGCGGTCCGGCGTCGGCTCGCCCTTGCCGGTGACGTAGCAGAACATGTCGCCGCGCGAGGACTCGACCCGCGCGCAGGCCTCGCCCGTCGGGCGCAGCCGCTTCGGCTTGGCGTAGACCGGGCCGGCCGGCAGCTCGGCGAGGCACTGGCGCACGATCCGCACCGACTGCTTCATCTCCTCGCAGCGCACCCAGAAGCGGTCCCAGCAGTCGCCGGTCGTGCCGC
>JAKLHH010000943.1 GCA_022710245.1 Myxococcota bacterium | reverse complement strand
AGACCCGCTCGCAGCACACCAACCGGGAGGCCGCCCTGCTCCGGCTGCGGCGCCGGCTGGCCCTCGAGCTCCGGCGCCCGGTGGTCCTCGAGAGCTACGCGCCGCCGGCGCTCCTCGCGGAGTACCTCGCCCACCGCGGGCACCCCCCGGGACACCGGTCGGGGGCTGACCTCGCCGGCGTGGCAGCGCTCCTCGACCTCTTCGCCGCGCTCGGCGCCTCGGTGCGTGACACCGCCGCGCGGCTCGGTCTCAGCACCGGCGCGCTCTCGCGGCTGCTGCTCGCCGACCCGGAGCTCGGCGTCGCGGCGAACGCGCTCCGCCGCGAGCGCGGCCTGCCGCCGCTGCGCTGAAGGCCGCACCGTCGCGCTTCGACGCCCTGCACCGCGCGCTCTCCTCGCTTGACCCCCGAGGCGAGAGACCGTTTGATCTTGGCGATGGACGCGACCGCGCAGAGGAGGCTGGAGCAGGTCCTGCTGCTGGCCCTGGTCCTCGCCGTCTTTGCGGTGAGCCTGACCTTCGGCTTCGTCTGGGACGATCGCAACCTCATCCTGCACAACGGGTACCTGCGGCAGACGGACACCCTCTGGAAGGCCTTCACCAGCGACTTCTGGGCGCTGACCAACAACCCGCACCCGACCGGCTTCTATCGCCCGCTGATCACCGTCAGCTACTGGTGCGAGCTCCGCCTCTGGGGGACGGCGAGCGCGGCCGGCTACCACGCCACGAACCTCCTCGCGCACCTCCTGGCGACGCTCCTCGTCTGGAGGCTGGGGCGACGACTCGGGCTCGCCCCACGGACCGCGTGGATCGCCGCGGCGCTCTTCGGGGTGCACCCGCTGCAGGCGATGGCGGTCTCGAACATCTCGTTCCGCACCGACCTCTTCGCCTGCGCGCTCCTCCTCGGCGCGGTGCTGCTCTGGCTGCGCGAGGACGCCTGGCGCTGGGCGTCCCTGCCGCTCCTCCTGGCGGCCATGCTGTGCAAGGAGTCCGCGCTGGTCGGGCCCCTGCTCTGCGTCGGCTGCGCCTGGAGCGTGGCAGCCGCCCCCGCGGGCGCCGCCGCCTCGCGCCCGCCCCCGCCGTCGCGCCTCCTCGCCTGGGCGCCGCTCGCGAGCTGGGGCGTCTACGCGCTGCTGCGCGTCCTCGCCATCGGCCTCGGCAAGCCCGACGAGCCGGGCCCCTGGCAGGGGGGCGTCTACCTGCTCCGCTACCTGGGGCGCATGCTGCTCCCGGTGCCCGGCGTCGCGCGCACCCCGGCCCTGGCCCCCGGCGCCGCCCTGATCGCGCTCTCGCTCTTCGTCTGGGTCACGCTGCTCGCGGCGCTCTTCCACCGCGGCCTCACCCCGCGCGCGCGGCTGGTCCTCGGCTGGTTCACGCTCGCGATGGTGCCGGTCAGCGAGCTCCTGCCCCTGGGCCTGAACTTCTACGACCCGCTCGCCTACCTGCCGTTCGTCGCGGTCGCGCTGGGCCTCGGGCTCCTCTGCGAGCGCTGGCTGACCCGACGCTGGCTGGCCCCGGCCTGCGCCGGGCTGCTGCTGCTCTACGCCGCGCTCAGCGTCCACTCGGCGCTGGCCTGGAAGGACAACCTCGCGCTCTGGTCACGCGCCCTGCGCCTCTACCCCGAGGACGCGCAGATCAACCTCAACTACGGCAATGCGCTGCGCCAGGCCGGCCAGGCCGAGCGCGGCTGCCGCCACCTCGCCCGGGCGCTGGCGCTGCGGCCGCCGGAGCGGCTGACACCCTACCTCCACTACAACCTCGGCAACTGCGCGCGGGGCGCGGGCGATCACGCGCTCGCCGCCGAGCGCTACCGCCAGGCGCTGCGCGCCTCCGGCGGGGAGATGCTGCAGGCCCGGCACAACCTCGCGCTCTCGCTCCTCGCCCTCGGGCAGCTCGAGGACGCGCTCGCCTCCGCCGAGGAGCTCGTGAGTCGCAGCCCCCGGCTCGCCTCCGCCTGGAAGCTCCTCGGCGTGACCCGCGCGCGGCTGCGGCGCTTCCCGGCGGCGGCCGCCGCCTTCGAGCGCGCGCTCGCGCTGGACCCGCGCGACCAGCGGACCCGCGCGATGCTCGAGGAGGCACGGCGGGGACGGTAGCGGGGAGGGCTCGCGGGCGGCGGTCGGTCAGCGCCCGTAGCTGGCGATGTACTGATACGGGAGCGTCTTCTCGTCGAGCGCGAGGCGCCGGTACCCGGCCGCCGTCAGCTCACGCTCGAGCGCGGGCGGCGCCACGCGGCTGCCCTCGGGCGGTCCGACCGGGAGCTTGCCCGCCTTGAAGTCCACGACGACGAGGCGCCCACCTGGCTTCAGCCGCGGCGCGAGGCGCTTGAAGTAGGCGACCCGGTCACCGATGTGGTGGTAGGTGTCGCAGACGAAGACGAGGTCCACCGGCTCCGGCAGCCGCGCGTCCGACGCGCTCGCCACCACGCCCCGCACGTTCTTCAGCCCCTCGCGCGCGGCGCGCTGGCCGAGGTAGCGCACCATCTGGGGCTCCACGTCGACGCCCCAGACGAATCCCTGCGGCACCGCCCGCGCCAGCCGCACGGTGAAGTAGCCGGTCCCGGCGCCGAGGTCGGCGACCCGCGCCGCTCGCCCCAGCTTGAGGCTGGCGATCACCGCGGCCGGCTTCTGCCAGGCGTCGCGCTCCGGGTTGTCCCACTGCTTCGCCCAGCGCTCCGGCCCCTTGAAGGCGTGGGGCATCTTGTGCTGCTTGTGATGCGGGTCCGGCTCCTGCGCCGAGGCGGCCAGCGGCAGGAGCACCAGCACGAGCTGCGCGAGCGCACGCGTCATCACCTCACCTCATACCGGCTGGCCGTCCTCGTCGAGGAGCCGGGCCGGACCGCAGAGCGCGCGGAGCGGGGCCTCCAGCCGCGCGCGATCACCGACGACGATCACCGTCGGGCGCTCCGGGAAGAGCACCCGGCGCGCCATCCGCTGCACGGCTGCCGCGTCCACCGCGAGCGCCTGCTCGGGGAGCCGCGCCAGCGTCTCCAGCGGGAGCCCGTAGAGGCCCAGCGTCGAGTAGCCGTCGACCAGGCCCTCGAGCGTCTCGGCCTCGGCCGGCAGCCCCTCGATGACCAGCTGCTGCGCCTTGGCCAGCTCGGCGGCCGTGACCGGCGCGGCCTGCATGCCTCGCAGCTCGACCAGGATCTCTCGCAGCGCGGCGACCGTGTCCTCGGTCGCCACCGAGGTCTTCACGCCGAAGAGGCCAGCGTCGCGCGGCAGCGCGAAGGAGGAGTGGACGCCGTAGGTGTAGCCGTGCCGCTCGCGCAGGTTGAGGTTGAGGCGGCTGGTGAAGCTGCCCCCGAGGATGAGGTTCATCACGCGGAGCGGTGCGTACTCCACCTCGGAGCGCGCTGGCCCCAGGTGCCCCACCTGGATCACCGACTGCGGCGCCCCGGGTCGATCGCAGATCCCGAGGCGGCGCTGGGGCCGCGGCGCCGCCGGGCGCTGCCCGTTGTCCTCGCGCTGCCCGCGCGCCCAGCTGGCGAAGCGCGCCCCCAGCTTGCGCTCCACCTCGCGCGCGCTGACGTCGCCCGCCACCACGACGAGCGCACGGTCGCGTCGGTAGTGCGCGCGGTGGTAAGCGCGCACGTCGGGGAGCGTGAGCTGCTCGACCTCGCGCGCGAGCGGCAGGAGCGCCCGCCCGTACGGGTGCGGGCCGTAGACCAGCGCCTTCAGCCCGAGCCGCGCCTGGTCACCCGGCTGCGAGCGCCGCGCGAGAGCGCGATCGCGGAGGTCATCCTTCACGCGGCGCCAGTCGTCCGCGGCGAGGCGAGGCCGGAGCAGCAGATCGGTGGCGAGGTCGAGCGCCCGGTCGAGGTGCTGCCGGAGCACCTGCAGCGCGAGGTAGCTCCCGTCGCTGTCCACCCAGAGCGAGAGCGAGGCGCCGATCTGGCGCAGGTCCGCGGCCAGCTCGAGCCCGTTGCGCTTGCCGGCGCCCTCGTCGAG
>JAKLHH010000942.1 GCA_022710245.1 Myxococcota bacterium | reverse complement strand
GCTCGACGGAGCGGGTGTACTCCGCGCGCGGCTCGCCGACCTTCCCCTCGATGCTGCGCATCAGCGCGGTGGACTCGCCACAGACGAAGGCGCCGCCGCCGCGGGAGATGCGCAGGTCGAAGCAGAGGTCGCTGCCGAGGATGCGCTCGCCGAGGAGCCCGGCGGCTCGCAGGGTGGCGATCGCGCGCTCGAGGCGCTCCACGGCGAGCGGGTACTCGGCGCGGACATAGAGGTAGCCCTCGCGGGCGCGGAGCGCGTGGGCGCCGAGGATCATCCCCTCGAGCACCTGGTAGGGCGCGCCCTCCATGATCGCGCGGTCCATGAACGCGCCGGGGTCGCCCTCGTCGCCGTTGCAGAGGACGTAGGGCGGGTGGCCGCTCTTGGCCGCCGCGGTGAGCGCCGAGCGCCACTTGCGGCCGGTGGCGAAGCCAGCGCCTCCGCGACCGCGGAGCCCGGAGGCCTCCACGTCGGCCACCACCTGCTCGGGGGGGCGCTCGGCGAGCGCGCGGGCGAGGGCCGTGAAGCCGCCCGCGGCGAGGTAGTCCTCGAGGCTCTCCGGGTCGACGCGCCCGCAGCAGGAGAGCGCACGGAGCACCTGTCCCTGGTAGAAGGGGTGCGCGGCCCGGGTGGCGCCGTCGGCGAGGAGCCGCTCGACGCGGCCGCCGCCCTGGAGCGCGGCGACCAGCTCCTCGGCGTCGCCCGCCTTCACGCTCTTGTAGAGGAGGTCGCCCGGCGTCACGTGGACGAGGACGCCCTGCTGGCAGAGCCCCTGGCAGCCGGTGAGGCCGAGCAGGCGCTGCCCGCCGTCGCACGCCTCCAGCTCGAGCTGCAGCGCGAAGCCCTTCGCCTCGGCGGCGCGGCGGAGCGCCTCGTGCACCTCGCGGGCGCCGGCGGCGAGGCAGCCAGGGCCGCCGCAGACACGGACCCGGGTCGCCAGCGCCTCGGCGCGGGCCGCGGCGCGACGGCTCGCCTCGAGCACCTCGGCGGGCGAGCGGAAGCGCGGCACCGCCCGCGCGGCGGGCGTGACGGGCGCGGCGGGCTTGCCTGTCGCGCTCTGGCGCGCCTTCTTCAGCAGACGCTCCACCTGCGCCGGCTTCACGTCGGCGTGGTAGGACTCGTCGACGATCACCACTGGCGCCAGCGCGCAGGCCCCGACGCAGTTCACCGTGCGCAGCGTGAAGGCGCCGTCGGCGGTCGTCCCGCCGCTCTCGACCCCGAGCTGGCGGGAGAGCTCGTCCTCCAGGAGCTGGGCGCCGCGCACGTGGCAGGCGGTGCCCTTGCAGACCTGGATCATGGTCTGCCCCTGCGGCGAGAGGCTGAACACCTTGTAGAAGGTAGCCACGGAGAAGACGCGCGCGCGAGGCACCGAGAGCTCCTCGGCGACGCGCTCGAGCGCCTCGCAGGGGAGGTAGCGGAAGCGAGCCTGCACGTCCTGCAGCACCATCACCAGGGACGACTCGTCCTTGGGATAGCGGCCCAGGATCTCATCGAGCGACGAGAGATCATGATGCATGGGGTGACTCCGGGAGCGAGGCGATGAGGGCGACGAGGGACATCGGCGAGACGGGGCAAAGCCTTCAGCCGGGGTCTACATAGCACATCGCCACCGCAAAAAGCGAGGGGCGCGTGCACGCGGCGTGTCATGGCTAACCGGACGCGATCGTAAGGGTTATTGGGTCGGAGCTGGGGTGGTGAGCTGCGGCAGGGAAGGGCGCCTGGCCCGCCGACCGGCGGGCGATCAGCGAGTCGTTCAGCCAACCGGGCCGCAGGTCGCGGCGACCTCCGGCCGGTGGTGCGCGGCGAGGAAGGCCTCGTCGAAGGAGGCCTGCGCGAGCTCCGGCTCGACGGTGCGCACCTGCTGGAGCCAGTACTGGGCGATCTGCGCCTCGCCGTGCTTCTCGACCAGGGCGCGCACCAGCGGGATGGCCTTCTCGCGCTGGTAGGCGTCCCAGAGGCGGCGGATGACGCGGTTGTAGGCGTTCGGCTGCGCGGCCTCGCTGCGCTTCGCGAGGGACTCGAGGAGCGCGTTGAGGTCGCCGCCGTCGATCACCTTCTGCGCCTCGGCCTCGAGCGAGGGGGCGAAGACCTTGCTGATGATGAGGACCAGCACCACGATGGCGGCGCCGAAGAGGAGGAGGTGTGGCATCGGTTGCTCTCTTGCTCCGGTGACTTTCGCGGACCTCTTACCACAGAGCCGGGCCGCTGCCAAAGGTCGCACCGCGACCGAGCCCGGGGAGCGCGGCGCCGGCGGCGCTCGGGCGGACCGCGGTGGACCGCCGGATTGATGAGGAGGTATCGTGGGGAGACCAGCGAGGAGCCCCCAGATGACCCGCAGCTGCCCCGACTGCCACGTCGACCTCAGCCCGATCAGCCTCGTCGTCAAGACCGGTGACGGCGGCGACGGCTGGCTCGAGTACCGGGACCCGGACGCGAAGGGCGGCTTCCTCCGCCAGCCCCCGACGCTGGGCCAGGTCGAGGCGGGGGTCTGCCCGCGCTGCGCCCGGGTGCTGATGCACGCGGTGCCGCGGACCGAGGGGTAGGGGGGGGGAAGGCTGCTAGGCGGGCGCGGCGGGCCGGACTATCATCTCGTCCATGTCCCTCGCCGGTGTCGCCAAGGAGACCCTCGCCATCCTCGAGCGCGGCAGCTACACCGCGCCCTCCGGTCAGACGGTGTTCCTGAAGAGCGCGGTGGACCGCGCGGTGAGCGGGACCGTGCTCCACCGGCCCGCGCAGCTCGAGGCGCTCCTCGCCGCGCGCGTGCGAGACGGCGTCGCGCCGGCGGCGGCGCGGCCGCGGCTCGAGGTCACCGCCGAGACCACCGCCGAGGCGGGCCGACGCCTGATCGAGGCCGAGGCCGAGGGGCGCGTCGTCGCGCTCAACTTCGCCTCGGCCAGGAACCCGGCCGGCGGCTTCCTCGGCGGCGCGGTGGCGCAGGAGGAGGACCTGGCGCGCGCCTCGGCGCTCTACCCGTGCCTGCTCACGCAGCGCGAGTTCTACGAGGTCCACCGCGCCGAGCGCTCGCTCCTCTACACCGACCAGATGATCTACTCGCCCGACGTGCCCTTCTTCCGCGGCCGCAAGCGCGAGCTCCTCGAGGCGCCCTTCAGCCTCTCCATCATCACCGCGCCCGCGCCCAACGCGGGCGAGGTGCTGCGCAAGGACCCGGCCGCCGGACCGCAGGTCGCGGCCGTCCTCGACTCGCGCGTGGCCAAGGTCCTCGTCGTCGCGGCCGAGCACCAGCACCGCTGCCTCGTCCTCGGGGCCTGGGGCTGCGGGGTCTTTCGCAACGAGCCGGCCGCGGTCGCGGACGCCTTCGGCCGCTGGCTCGAGCACCCGGCCTTCGCCGGCGTCTTCGATCGCGTGGTCTTCGCGATCCACGACCGCCACAGCGAGCAGCCCACGCTGCGGGCCTTCGCGGGGCGGCTGGCGCCTCCCGGATGAGCGCGACCCTCTGGCTGCAGGTCGTCGCCAGCGCGGTGGCGCTGGTGGCCAGCGTCGTCCTGCTCGCCTACGGGCGCGCGCTCGGACGCCCGCGGCTCTTCCCGGCGCTGCTCCTCTCGACCCTCCTCTTCCTGCCGGTGATCTGGATCCCGCGTTTCCTCCTCGACGCCGGCGCCGCGATGGCGATCGGGCTCGCCGCCACGATGCTGGGCGAGCAGCTGCAGTCGAAGATCTTCCTCGCCGCCGGCTTCGGCCTCACCGGCTTCTGGCTCTGTCGGCTGATCCCGGGAGGCGCGGCGGGGCTCGTGCTGGTGGTCGGCACGGGCGCGCTCTCCGGGGCCGCGCTGGAGATCTTCCGGGGGCTCCGCGCCCGCACGGCCGCCCGCCGGCTGCGCCCCTCGCCGCGATCGAGGGAGACGGTCGAGCTGACCGGGCGGCCGCGCGGGCTGGTCGAGCCGCCGCCCGGCGTCGCCGGCGCCATCGCGGCCTGGTGGCTGGAGCCCTCGCCGGGCGAGGTCTGGGAC
>JAKLHH010000941.1 GCA_022710245.1 Myxococcota bacterium | reverse complement strand
CGGCGCTCCTTCACCGGCAGGCGCTCCACCGCCTGCCTGAGCAGTCCGGCCACGCGCGTGAGCTCCAGCCGGGCCGCCGGGTCGGGCGCGTCGTCGTCGGCGGGCTCCTCGCCCGTGCCGGCCGCCATCGAGGTGATGAAGATCGCGGCGAGGTCATCGAGGGCCTGGCCCAGCTCGACGACCTCGTCAGCGCCGGCAGCGGCGCGCTCCTCGGTTGGCGCCTCGCGCTCGCCGAGGTTGCCGAGGTACTCGTTGGCAGCAGCCTGGAACCGCGCGTGCAGTCCGCGGCTCAGGTAGCCCGTCTGCCGCAGCCCATCGAACATGCCCCCGCGGATCCGGTAGTAGGCGTAGGTCGAGAAGGCGACGCCGCGGCTGGGATCGAAGCGGCCCGCTGCCTCCACCAGGCCCTTCTGGCCGTAGGCGATCAGCTCCTCGAGATCGAAGCTCGTCGCGATCTCCTTGCGCAGCTGGAGCGCGAGCGCGCGGACATAGCCGAGGTTCTCCTCGATGAGCCTGTCGCGAGCGGCCTGATCGAGCATCGTACTGGCGAGACTAGTCGATCCCGCGCGGGGCGGGCAAGAAGCTGCAGGGCGACGAGCGGGTGAGGGAGGTGAGGGGGAAGGTGCGGGCGGCTACCCGCGCTTGACCTGGGAGATGTAGCGGCGCAGCGTCTCGCGTCGCTCGTCGTCGAGATCGAGGTAGCGGATGCCCATGTCCATGGGCGGCTCGCGGTTGGCCCACACCACCTCGCCCTGCACCGCGATGCTGGTGTCGAGGTCGGGGAAGTTGATGACGAGGTCCACCACCGTGCCGAGGTCCTCCACCGCCGCGGTCTGGATGCAGATCCCGCCGAGGCTGATGTTCTCGATCCGATGGTAGAGCAGCACCTCGCTCCCCGAGTAGTCGACGTAGGCGGTCACGTCGAAGCGCGGGTGCTCGCGCAGCTCGCTGCCCTTCTTCTTCTCCTCGTCGGCCATGCAACTAGCCTCCAGCCCTTGCGATCATACGCGCCCGGGCAGGGGAGTCAAATTGGCGCGTCGCCGCGGGCCTGCACCGGTCGGGCGCCGGGCGCTTGCTGCCCGTCCGCTCGCAGACGAGAATTGCTCTCCTGGGGGCAGGGTGTGGGCGAAGGCGGGCCAGGGCCGGGTGAGGGGCGATCCCCGGAGGGAAAGGTCAGAGGGCGAGTGACAACGATGACACGGCTCCCGCTCCTGCTGCTGCTCGGGCCGGTCGCGCTGCTCGCCGCGCCGTCTCCTGCTCGCGCCCTGCCGCTCGACCCGGCGTACGCCGAGACGCCGACGACCCAGAGCGATCCGGTGCGCCGGCGCATCGGCGCTCTCGTCTGGCCCACGCTGGCAGCACCCGCGCTGGCGCGGCAGGGGGGCCGGCTGACCCTGATCGTGCGCGGGGCACGCGGTCCAGCGGGCGAGGCGCTGGCCGTGCCGCGGCGCGCGGCCTGGAAGGTCCACTTGCTGCGGCAGGGGCGGCCTCCTGCGCGCGCATGCCTCGTCCGCACCGTGCGCCCGACGGGGCGGGGCGGCTTCCTCGAGCTGCAGGTCGAGGTCCCCGCGGAGCTGGCACGAGATGTGTATCAGGTGCGCGTCATGGGCCCTGGTATCGACGACGGACAGCCAAACGCGGTGCGGATCTTCGGCGACCGCGAGCCGGCGGACTTCCGCTTTGCCGTCGTAACTGACCATCAGCTCTGGGATCCCAGCTACCGCGTCAGCGGGCGCGAGCTGAACGACGGCCGCTACCCGCGCTCTGACAGCGAGGCACGGAACGTCGCCGTCGCACGCCAGGGCTTTGCCGAACTGGCACTGCTCGATCCGGACTTCGTCCTCCACCTCGGCGACCTCGCCTTCGGGGTCGACTACCGTCCGGAGTACGACCAGCTGCACGACCTCCTCGCCGGTTCGAGGGTCGCGGTCTTCGCGGTGCCGGGCAACCACGACGCCTACGCCGACTACGTGGTGCGCCTCCGCGGCGGCGCGCTCAGCCTCCTCGGCGGCGCGCTCCGCTGCCGCCAGCACGTCGGCGGCGAGCTGACCTGGGAGAAGGCGTGGACCTTCGTCACCTGCGTCTACGGCGACGTGAAGCACCTCCTCTACGCCGACCTCCGCCGTGATGGTCTGATCGACTGGCAGCGCCAGCTGGGACCGCCCGCCTACAGCTTCGAGCACGGCCGCCTGCGCTTCGTCGGGCTCAACACCTACGACGGGACGCCGCAGCGCCGGCACGCGTTCTCTTTCTACCTCGACGTCTTCGACCTGAAGCTCGGGGTGCCCGCCGTCGACAATCACGGCGGCACCCTGGGCGAGGCGCAGCTCGCGTTCGTACGCCGCGAGGCCGAGCGCGCCCGCGCCCGCGGCCAGACGCTGGTCGTCTTCGGGCACCACGACCCGCGTGGCAACGCCAGCGGCACGCGCTACCACCCGAACGAGCCGTTCCCCACCGACCCGCTCGGTCTCGGCGGCCACGAGGAGTGGAACTTCGACTCCAGCGCCTGGGACTCGAGCGCCGGCGCCGGCGCGGGATCGGCGGCGCGCGGAGGACGGCCGCGCGTGGAGACCGCCGAGCAGCACAGCGGCACGCGACTCCTCGGGATCCTCGCGGAGCACGGCGGCTACTACCTCTGCGGCCACCAGCACGTCGACGGTCGCCAGGTCTACGAGCCGGGCAGCCGCCTCGGCCCGCACCTGGTCAAGCGGCGCGTCGAGGTGATCCGCACCACCTCCGCCTCCTCCTCGCTGCGGGACGGAGGCTACTGGGGCTACCGCGTGATCCAGGTGCGCGGTGATCACCTGGAGGCCGTGGACCTGGCCCCGGAGCACCACCTCGGGTCCGTCCCGGTGGGCAACCTCCGTCTCGTGCAGGCGGCGGCCGAGAGCGGCGGTGTGCCTCGGCCGGGCACGTTGACCGCGGCGCCCCGCGAGCTCGAGGTGAGCTCGGGCCTGCCGCGCTCCACCGAGCTCGTCATCCCCTGGGAGCTGCGAGCGACGCGCGAGGGTCACCGCTTCCGCCTCGCCCCCGGCGGTGAGGGGCCCGGCGCCCTCGCGCGACCCGGCGCGGGGCCGCGAGTGCTGGAGGTGGCGATCGAGGGCGATCGCGCGCTCTACCGCCTCGGGCTGACGCTCCCGCCGGCGCCGTTTCCGCCCGGCCCGGGGCTCGCCATCAAGCGGGTCATCAAGGCGCACGCCGCTCGCGGCAACACGCCGCCCACGGCGGTGATCGACGTCATGGCGCTGGGCGCACCGAGGACGATCCAGGACGGCGAGCGCTACGACGCGTGGGTGGGCCAGCCCTTGCTTCTCTCGGCGGAGCGATCTACGGATCCCCAGGGCGACCGCATCGTCGGTCACCTCTGGGAGCTGGGGGAGGGGCGGACGGCGAGAGGGCCGCGGATCGCGCAGACGTTCAGCGGCCCGGGGCGCCGGCGCATCACGCTGACCTTGATCGACGAGGCGGGGGCGCGCAGCGTGACCGTGCGCGAGCTGGAGATCCGCCACCAGCGCCTGCCGGGTTGCGGCGGATGCTGCGCGCCGCCGAGGAGCAGCGCGGAGCAGACAGTCTCGGCGCTGGTGCTGCCGCTGGTGGTGGTGCTGATGGTGGTCAGGCGCCGCAGGCGCTGAGGTCGCAACGTCGCCGCAAAGGCGTGCCCCGAAGGGGTACGGCGGTCGTGTGGGGCTGCAGCGACGAAAAATTTGCCGGCGCCCTGCGCCGCGAGTCGTGCTAGAAGAAGGCGAGAATGAGCCAAGCGATCCGGGAGACAAAGGCGATGCTGCGAGCAGCCGGGCTGGTCTGCGGGCTGGCGCTGGTCCTGCAGGCCGGGGCGTGCGCCAAGCCGGGGCTGATCCCGAACACGAAGGTCGAGGACACCAAGGAGAACCGCGAGGTGGTCGCGGTGGTCGAGGCCTACCGCAAGGCGATGGAGGCCCGCGATCCGGCGGCGCTCCTCGCGCTGGCGCACCCG
>JAKLHH010000940.1 GCA_022710245.1 Myxococcota bacterium | reverse complement strand
TCTTCTCGATCTCGGTGAAGCCCGCCGACTGCAGCAGCTCCCGGTACTCCGCGTCGGAGTAGACGTTGCCGCCGCGGGTGGAGACGAGCATGTTGAGGGCCTGCAGGGTCGCCGCCCGCGGCAGGGTCTTGTCGCGGCTCAGGATGAAGTCGTTGATGACGATGCGGCCACGGGGCTGGAGCGCCTCGAAGGCTCGCGCCAGCAGGCGCCGCGCCGCGTCGGGCGAGCAGAGGTGCATCACGTAGCTGAGCAGCACCACGTCGAAGCCGCTGCCGAGCGGGTCGTGCATGAAGTCGCCGGCGCGGAGCTGCAGGCGGTCGTCCATGCCCGCCTCGCGGACGTAGCGCGCCGCGATGCGGACCACGGGCGGCAGGTCGAGCAGCTCGGCGGTCGCTCTCGGGAAGGCGCGCAGCAGCGCGACGCTGTAGGCGCCCGAGCCGCCGCCGACGTCGAGCACGCGCCGCACGTCCTGCAGGTCGAGCGCGGTGAGCAGGGCCGGGGCCGCCGTGGTGGCGATCTTGTGGGTCGCGGCGACGTAGGCCTGGTGCGAGAAGGGGGCGTTCGCCTCGAAGCCCATCGCGCTGCCCTCGCGCACGCACTCGGTCAGCGTCGACCAGCGGTCCCACATGTTCACCCGGTGCATGAGCGCGGCGCGGCCGTCGTCGGGGAGCCCCTTGCGCAGGTACCGCCCGCTGTCGGGCCCGTTGCGGTAGCTGCCGCCCACCTTGCTCAGCAGCCCCATCGAGGTGAGCGCGTTGAGCAGCATCTCGGTCGCGCGCGGGTCGGCGCCGGTCTGCTCCGCCACCGCGGTGCTGGTGGCGCCGTCGCCGACGGCGGAGAAGAGGTCGAGCTCGACCGCGGTGAGGAAGGCGCGGCTGGCGCGGAAGTCGTCGGCCAGCCGGCGCAGCCGGTCGGGCAGCACGCCGGCCTCCTGCCGCGCCACCTCCTGCTCGCGCGTGGTGGCGGTCGCCTTGAGGATCTCGCCCCGCATCCGCTCACGATCCTGCTGCGCCAGCCGCTCGACCGGATGCCCGTCGAGGAAGTGGCGCTGCACGATCTCGTTCACCTGGTCCGCCGTCACGCCGGAGTACCAGACGCCCTCGGGATAGACGACCAGGTTGGGGCCGTGGGCGCAGAGGCCCAGGCAGCCGCAAGGCGTCACCTGCACCTGCTCGTCGAGCCGGTGCACGTGGACCAGACGCCGGAGCTCGTCGAGGACGCCCTCGCCGCCCGCGTCGGTGCAGTAGGTCTTGTCCTCGAGCTTCTGCTGGGTGCAGATGAACACGTGGTGACGGAAGGGTTCCATCGGTGAGCTCCCAAGCCTCCTTACGTAAGTACCGGATTCCGCCGTCCAACTCAAGTCGCACGCCGCAGCCCCCCGCACCCATGGTAGACCGATTCAATGACGTCCCATCGCCTCCGCCTATCGATCCCGCCGTCCGCAGACCTGGGCGGGAGCGGCGACGCCTTCGCGAGGCGCGTGGCCGTCTCGGTCATGGAGGCCATGGCGCACACGTTCGGCGCCATCGAGCGCGAGGGCAGGGGGCCGATCTGGACAGCGCACGCGTGGCAGTGGGACGGCACGTCCGTCGGCCTGAGCGTCGACCCGGCAGAGCGGCAGGTGGAGGTCTACCTCGACACCCGTGGCCTGGAGCGGCCTCAGCCTCCACCCAGGAGTTGGGTGTGGGCGCTGATCGCCGTCATCGTCATCGCGGCCGTCGCCATCGGTCTCTGGGCACGCAGCGTGCTCCTCGGAGTCGGTCTCCTCGTCGTCGGCTTCGGTGGCTGGATCGGCCGGGACGTGGCACGGCAGGTGGCAGCGGAGCGCCGCCGGAAGGTCGACGTGGTGTGGTGGGCGGCGCATCTCGAGGCGTGCATCCGACGCGCGTCGCGCCCGGACGGCGGGTAGCGCGGGTCCGCCCCAGGGTGTGCAACACGATCAGAGTGACTGAGGCTCTGGGCGGCCTCCCCTCGGGCGGCGCGGGGACATCACTCGCGCGCGGCCCAGCCGAGCGGCAGCCCGATCAGGATCGCCTGCGGGGTGCCGAGGCCCTGCAGGTTGCCGGTGCTGACCGCGTAGCGCAGGCCGACGCCGATGAAGAAGCTGCCTCGCGTCTGGTAGCGGTACTCGACGGAGGGAGAGAAGAGGAAGCCGCCGTTGTCCACGGTGGTGCTGTAGCCTCCCACGACCGCGCGTGACTGCACCGCGCCGAAGCCGAGGCCGGCCCCGAGGCGGAGCTGGTGCGCCCCCCGCTCGCCGAGGTAGAAGGGGTAGCCGACGCGCGTGCTGAGGTCGACCGCCGCGGTCTTGTTCGCCCCGCCGCCCCCGCCGAGATCGAGGATGCTCCAGAAGAAGCGGCGCCAGCGCAGGCCGAAGACCTGCAGGCGCAGCGCCACGACGAAGCTCCCCGACTGCGATCCCAGCTCGGTGACCAGTCCGAACCACTCGGTGCGGGTCATCGAGCTCTCGCGGAAGCCGGGCGCCCGCGTCAGCGCCAGCTGCACGATCTCGCCCTCGCGCGCGAGGACGCTCGCGCTCTGCGCGAGGTGGCCGCGCTTGCTCATCCCGACCTGGTAGTACACCCCCTCGGCCATCGCCAGGCGGAGCGGCGTGGTGCCAAGGAAGTGACCGTCGACGAGGACCTCGGCGCGCTCGGGCGAGGAGAGGAAGTAGACGATCACGTTCCGCCTCCCCTCGCCGGCCGGAGCGACGGGCAGGGGCAGCGCGGGCGCCGGCGTGATGGGACCCGGCGGGAGCACGATCGGCCGCGGCCGCGGCGCGGCGGGGCGTGGCGTGGGCGCCGGCGTCGCTGGCTTCGGTGCCGGCGTCGCTGGCTTCGGTGCTGGCGTCGGGGCGGTCGCGGGCGGCGCCGCGACCCGGTGCTCCAGCTCGCTGATCCGACGCCGCACCTCGGCCTTGTTGCGGGCGTGCGGCTCGGCCTTCAGGTAGCGGCGGAACTCGGTCAGCGCGTTCGCGGGCTGGTCGAGCTTCTCGTAGGCGAGGCCGATGTTGTAGTGGAGCAAGGGGCTGTACTTCAGCTCCATCGCCCGCTGGTAGTGCTTGATGGCGTCCTCGAAGCGCGCCTCGTCCCAGGCCCGGCGGCCGAGCGCGAACTCCTCGCGCGCGTCCCTGGTGCGGTCCGCGTGGCCGGAGCCCGGGAGCACTGCCGGTGTGGCGAGGAGGATGACGATGAGGACCACTCGGCGCATGCTGGCCCCCATAGTAGATGAGCGAGCCCGGTTCGCGAAGTGGTCTCCATCACGCTCCGGCAGATCCGCTCGACGCGCGCGAAGCGCTCCGGTAGATTCGCGTCCTGGCCAGTCACGGCCGGCTGCGAGAGGAGAACGGGCATGTCCGAGCTTCCATCCGTCGCCCTGCGCTTCCTGCGCTACGTCCGCTACGACACCCAGTCCGCCGAGGGGGTCGAGGACACCTACCCCAGCACCGAGAAGCAGAAGGAGCTCTGCAAGCTGCTCACGCGCGAGCTGCAGGAGCTCGGGATCAAGGACGCCGCGATGGACGAGCACGGCTACGTGATGGCCACCGTGCCCGCGACGGTCCAGCACGACGTGCCGGTGATCGGCCTGATCGCCCACGTCGACACCTCGCCGGAGGTCTCCGGCGCCGACGTCAAGCCGCAGCTCCACGCCAGGTACGACGGGCGCGCGATCAAGCTGAACGAGAGCTTCACCCTGACGCCGGAGCAGAGCCCGGAGCTCCGCGATCACCTGGGCGGCACCATCATCACCACCGACGGGACCACGCTGCTCGGCGCCGACAACAAGGCGGGGTGCGCGGAGATCATGACCCTGGTCGAGCGGCTGCAGCGCGACCCCAAGATCCCCCACGGCGCGCTGCGCATCGCCTTCACCTGCGACGAGGAGGTGGGCAACGGGACCAAGCACTTCGACGTGAAGAGGTTCGGCGCGAAGTACGCCTACACCGTCGACGGCGAGAACCCGGGCGAGATCGA
>JAKLHH010000094.1 GCA_022710245.1 Myxococcota bacterium | reverse complement strand
AACTACTTCCCCTACGAGTATCCGCAGCCGCAGGGCAAGGAGCCCTTCTCGGTGAACCTCGAGGTCGCCGCGGCGCCCTGGCGCCCGCGCCACCGCCTGGTCCGCATCGGCCTCAAGGGCCGCCAGCTCCAGGCGAGCAAGCGACCGAGCTCGAACCTGGTCTTCCTGATCGACGTCTCCGGCTCGATGCAGGACGCGAACAAGCTCCCGCTGCTGCGGAACGCGCTCTCCATGCTGGTCCGCCAGCTCGGCGAGCAGGACCGCGTCGCGCTGGTCACCTACGCCTCGGGCACCCGCGTCGCGCTGCGCACCACGCCCTGCAGCGAGGGGAACCGCGAGAAGATCCTCGCCGCCATCGAGAAGCTCGAGGCGGGCGGCTCGACCAGCGGCGAGGCAGGCATCCAGCTCGCCTACCAGACGGCCGTCAGCGGCTTCATCAAGGGCGGCTCGAACCGCGTCATCCTCGCCACCGACGGCGACTTCAACGTCGGCGTCAGCGACCGCAGCGAGCTGGTGAAGCTGATCCAGCAGCGCGCCAAGAGCGGCGTCTTCCTCAGCGTGCTCGGCTTCGGCATGGGCAACCTGAAGGACGCCACCCTCGAGCAGCTCGCCGACAAGGGCAACGGCCACTACGCCTACATCGACACGCTGAACGAGGCGCGCAAGGTCCTCGTCGAGCAGCTGCAGGGGACGCTCTTCACCATCGCCAAGGACGTCAAGATCCAGGTGGAGTTCAACCCGGCCAAGGTCGCCGCCTATCGCCTCCTCGGCTACGAGAACCGCCTGCTCGCCGCGCGCGACTTCAACGACGACAAGAAGGACGCCGGCGAGATCGGCGCCGGCCACACGGTGACCGCGCTCTACGAGGTGGTCCCCGTCGGCGTGAAGCTCGAGTCCGAGGGCGGCGTCGACCCGCTCCGCTACGCGAAGCCGACGAAGGCGGCGAAGGCGGCGAAGGCGATCGACGCCTCGAGGACCACGCACCAGGGCGAGCTCCTCTACGTGAAGCTCCGCTACAAGGAGCCGGACGGCGAGCAGAGCGTGCTGCTGCAGAAGCCGCTCCGCGACGGCGGCGCCGGCCTCGAGGCCGCCTCGGGCGACCTCAAGTTCGCCTCGGCGGTGGCCTGGTTCGGGATGGCGCTCCGCGGCTCGGCCAACGCGGGCCGCTCGCCCTGGGCCTCCATCGCGCGCCTCGCCCGCGAGGGCAAGGGCCAGGACCCCTTCAGCTACCGCGCCGAGCTGATCGAGCTCGTCGGCAAGGCGGCCGCGCTCGCGGCGCCGCGCGAGGCGGGTGACCGGTAGCCACCGCCGCACCCCGCTGGTAGCGGCCACCTCCCTCGGATGCTCCCACGAGTGCTCGGCGCCGGCTGGCAGTGAGGGCCAGCGCCACGCGTGTCGGCGACTACTGACCGGCGAGGAGCGGCACCAGCGTCGTCCTCGGCGTGATGAGCTGGTGTGAGAGCCACAGCGCACGCAGCTGGTTGCCGCCGGCCACGGGCCGGGAGAAGATCTGCAGCCGCGGCCCCTCGAGGCGGCGGAGCCGTCGCAGCTCGCGAGCCAGCAGGCGCGGGATCAGTGGATGGTCGGCCAGGCGCCGCTCCTTGATCAGGTTGAGCGCGGTGGTTACCCGTGGCCGGGCGCCGTGCCGGTGGATGCCACCCGCCTTCGGCTCGGTCACCCGCTGGCGGGTCGTGCGCAGGTGCCAGATCACGGACGTCTGGCGCTGCATCCGACGGATCCCCATGCGCGCGACCGACGCGGCCTCCTCTTGCTGCTTCTTCCTCAGACGCTCCTCCTGCAGCCTGCGGGTGGCCTCCCCGGCCGCCGTCTGCTGGGCGTGGGCCGCTGGAGCGAGGAGCAGGGTGATCAGGAAGAGCGAAACCAGCCGTCTCATGAGGAGACCGCCGTGCAACGGACGAGCCAGCTCCACGACCTCTCACGCGCTGCGTTTCTTGGGCGCTGGCCAGCAGAAGCCGTTCAGCATGACAAGCTGCGTGGCCACCTGCGATAGGCAGCGGTTCTCACTTGAGGCCGCGCACCCCCTCGAACCTCCCCTCGGAGCCTCCCTCGATCCATGGCCCGCCTCCGCGTCGAGGGTGTGCAATCTCGCAGGGCAGGTTTTGAGCCTGCAGGGCGAGATTGCACAGATCTGAGAAATCTCGAGGGCAGGTCTGAGCCCTGATGGCCAGGATTGCACGGAAGTGAGCAATCTCGGGGGGCAGGCTTCAAACCTGCAGGCCGAGATTGCACACCCGGCAACTCCCGGAAGCTCCCTCGACCCTCGCCGAAACTCCCCCCGCCGGCCGCTGTCGAGCCAGGCTCCCTCGACCCTCGCCGAAACTCCCCCCGCCGGCCGCTGTCGAACCAGTTACCCCACACGGAGGCGCCCATGAGCCAGAGCCAGAGCGAGAGCCAGAGCCCGAGCCCGCAGCGCACGCCGTCCCCCTCCATGCTCGCGCGGCTGCGGGCGCGGCTGCGGCGAGAGCGCGCCGCGGCCGAGGAGGAGGGCGAGGAGCGCGGCGAGCTGAACCTGGTCCCCTATCTCGACATCGTGGTCAACACCGTCATCTTCCTGCTGGCCACGACCGCCTTCGCCCTGCCCGCCGCGCACCTCAGCGTGCAGGCGCCGTCGACGACGCCGCCGGTCAGCGAGGGCGCCGCGCCTGCGTCCGGCGAGCGGCCGGGCCTGGTCGTCGCCGTGTCGCGCACGGGCTTCATCGTCAGCGAGGCGGGGCGGGTGCTCCCCGGCGAGGCCGGGCGCCCTACCGTGCGCTGCGCGGCCGCCCTCGACGGCGCGGGTCGCTGCGGCGCCTACGACTTCGCGCGCCTCGCGGCGCTGGCGCGGGAGCTCAAGGGCCGGCAGCCGCGCGAGCGACGCGTCGTGGTGATGGCCGACCCGCAGATCTCCTACCAGGTCGTGGTGCGCACGATGGACGCCGTGCGCGGGACCTCGACCCGTCGCTGCACCGGCGCGGACGGCTGCCTCTTCGACCGGGTCGTGCTCGGCACCGGCCTCGAGTCCAGCCCATGAGCCTCGGCAGACTCGCTTGAGCCAGGTGCGCTCCGGGTTGATAATCAGCGCACCACTCAACCCGGAGACCCTGATGAACTTCTGGAAGCTCTGCTCGCTCGTCCTCGCTGGCCTGCTGGTCCTCGTCATCGGCACCTCGGCGGTGCGCCTCGCCGTCGCCGAGCCGCAGCCGCAGATGCGCGCCGCGCTGATGGCGCTCCGCAACGCGAAGGACCACCTGGAGAAGGCGAGCCACGACAAGGGCGGCCACCGCGTCCGCGCGATCGGCCTCATCAACCAGGCGATCAGCGAGGTGGAGAAGGGCATCGCCTTCGACAACGCGACCCCGGATCACCGGAGGCGCCCGCACCGCCACTAGAGCCGACCCGGTCCGGAGCCGCTCCGCTCCTCGCCCCCCCTCGACCCTCCCCGCCAGGACCGCGCGCCGTCGCGGTATACTGGCCTCATGGTGCCTCGGCGCCTCGCGCTCCTGCTCTGGCTGCTGGCGTGGATGCCCGCCTGCCACGGCTTTCGCACGCGCCCCGCGCCAGCCGAGGCCGGCGTCCCCGATCTCGCCGCGGACCACGCGCGGGCGGACCTGCCGCACGCCGAGGGCCCCTGCACCACGACGCCGCTCACGGACCCGCGCCACTGCGGCGCCTGCGGTCGCGACTGCCAGGGCGGCGACTGCAAGGACGGGCTCTGCCAGCCGCTCGTGCTCGTCGAGAACCGCGCGGCGCCGCAGGACCTCGTCGTGGGCGGCGCCTTCGTCTACTGGGTCGAGCAGGGGACCTTCGCCAACCTGGCGCACGACGGGCTGGTGCTGCGCGCGCCGATCGCTGGCTGCGCTCCGCCGGCGACGGGCTGCCCGGCGCGGCTCGCCGAGGACCAGATCTCGCCGGGCGGCGTGGCTCTGGACGGCGAGCACCTCTACTGGCCCGAGCACTCCGACGGCCTCAGCGTGACCGCCACCGGCAAGATCTGGCAGCTCGACCTCCGCACCTCGGAGAAGGTGCTGATGGCGGGCGGCCAGGACCGGCCGCGCAAGGTCGCGGTCGACGGCACGCGCCTCTACTGGATCACCGCGGACGAGGTGCGGGGACGCTACGTCGAGGGCGGCACGCCGGGCGGCGTCTCCATCGCGTCGGGCCAGGCCTCGCCGGTCGACCTCACGCTGACCGCCACGCGGGTGCTCTGGACCAGCTACGGGACCAGCGACTACTCCGGCTCGGTGCGGCTGGCGGACCTGGACGGCTCGAACCAGCAGACCGTGGCGCAGTCCCTGCAGCAGCCTCGCGGCCTCGCCACGGACCCCACCTACCTCTACTGGACCAACGCCGGCAACGGCACCGTCATGCGCAGCCCCCTCGATCGGTCGAGCCAGCCCGCCGCGGTCGTCTCCAGCGCCGCGACGCCGAACGACGTGGCGGTGGACCTCGACTGGCTCTACTGGCTGGAGGGGGGCAACGCTCCTTATTATGACGACGGCCGCGTGATGGCGCTCCGCCTCGACGGCAGCGGCGGCAAGCGCACGCTGGCGAGCGGCCAGCGCTACCCGCGCGCGCTGGCCGTGGACGCGCAGTGCGTCTACTGGGTCAACCGCGGCACGCCCGACACGGACAAGCTCGACGGGGCGGTGGTCAAGGTGGCGAGGCCGCGCTGAGAGCTCGCGGGGGGCCGGGCTCGGCGAAAGGTGGCGAGGCCGCGCTGAGACCTCGCGGGTCGCACCGGGCTCGGCGGGTGGCCGCCTGGACGGCCAGCTGCCCAGCCACCGCCACACGGCCCCTCGTGCCATCTCGCGGAGTTGGCGAGCGTGGCGGGCTGGTACGGCGCGTGCACGAGCGGCCGCGAATGGACCCTCGATCGATGGACCTGCGCTGCAGGTTGACCCGCTTCCGAACCCTGACGCTGTCCTCCACCCTGCTCCTCGCCCTGGTGGCCGCGTGCGCCCCCGAGGCGGCCGACGGCGACGACGCCTGCGTCGGCTCCTTCTGTCCCCTCGCTGACGGCAAGGCCGACGGGCCAGGCCAGGCCGAGCACCGGACCTGGGGCAAGCTGATCGAGCTCGTCGGTGACCCGGCGGTGAACGCCTCCGTCGCCGCGGACCTCGAGCGGATCGCCGCCAGCCAGCCCGGCGCCGCGCTCCTCGCGCGCCTCGAGGCCGCCGCGCTCGCCATCACCCCGGAGGCCGCGCGCTTCGTGCTCCGCGGCCGCGATGAGCCGGGCGGCGACCTCAGCATGTGCGGCCGCACGCTCTTCGCCGGGAGCAGCTACGACCAGCGTCGCGCCCGCCCCCGCGCCTTCCACCTCGACGCGGCCGGCCGGGTCGCCGTCGACGAGGCCGGCGAGGCGATCGCCCCCGAGCGGATCCGTGTCATCTACAACCGCGCCTGCGCGCCGGTCTACCCCGACGGCAGCGCCTGCGCCGCGCCTTACACCTGGCTCTTCCACGAGCTGATCCACGTGCTGCACGCGATGGGCGGCACGCTGCTCGACGCGATCCCCGACGGGAGCGACCCGGCGCCGGCCGGCTCCAACCACGAGGAGTCGTGGACCGTCGGCCGCGGTCCCTACGCGGGCGAGCCGGTGAGCGAGAACTCGCTCCGCCGGGCGGCGGGCTTCATCGAGCGCGACACCTACTTCTCCCTCTGCGGCTCACGCGGGGAGACGGTCACCCCTCAGTAGCCGCGCGGCGGCGCTCCCGGGCGAGGAAGAGGGCCAGCGCCCCGAGCGCAGCGAGCGACGTCACCGCCACCCCGGGCACGCTCGCCTCGAGGCCGAAGGCGCCGCCGGACCGCCAGGCGCTCGGGTGCGCGCTGACGCGCCAGAAGCGCCTCGAGGTGAGCAGGGTCTGCGTGTAGTTCCAGCCCACGTGGAGCCCGAGGGGGACCCCCAGGTCCTGGTAGGCGAGCATCGCGTAGGAGATGAGGAACCCCGCCACGGCCGTCGAGGCGATCGCCGCCGGGGTCCAGCTGGGGTTCAGCAGGTGAGCCAGCCCGAAGGCGCTGCCCAGCGCGAGCGCGACCCCGTGGGGTCCGAACGAGCGCACGCAGGCGGAGAAGGCCCAGCCGCGGAACGTGTACTCCTCCCAGGCGGCGTTGAGCACGGTGCCGATCAGCGTGGTCAGGAACACGCCCGCGAGGTGAGCCGGGCGAGCGCTGATCCACTCGAGCTGCAGGCCTCCGACCATGACGGCCGCCGCGAAGACGAGCCCGAAGAGCGCGGCCCCGACCCCCAGGCTGACGACCAGGAGCTGGCTGCCGCGCCCGGTGGGCAGCAGCTCCAGCTGCGGGTGCGCCCGGCCCGGGAGCCGGCGCAGCGCGAGGATGGTGAGGGTGAGGGCGAGGCCGAACGCGATCGCGCCGGCGAGGATCGAGCGGAGCAGCGAGCGCTCCCCGAGGAACCCGAGCGCGTACCAGGGCCCCAGCTTGGCCGCCAGGCTGAGCGCGAGGAAGCCGAGCGCGAGCGCGAGGGTCTGCCAGCGGGTCGCTGCGGACGCGTGCACCGGGAGAGGATACTACGAGCGGCCGTACATGTACTCCCTCAGGTAGTGCACCATCTGCTTGTCCTCGGCGGCGTGATAGGCGAGGACGTCGCCCGTCGAGAGCAGACCGAGGAGCTCCTCGTCGCCGGCCACCGGCAGATAGTGGACGTGCTGCTGGCGCATGATGGCCTCTATCTCCTCGAGCGAACGCTCCGGCTCCACGACCGCCACGTCGCGCGACATGATCTCGGAGACCTTCGTGTCGGAGGCGTCCCGGTCCGCGGCGACCAGCCGGCAGAGGACGTCGTGCTCGGTCAGGAGACCGACGATCTTGCTGTCCGCTCCGGTCACGACGAGACACCCCACGCCTCGCTCCAGCATGAGCTTGGCGGCCTCCTGGACGCTCTGCTCTGGGGTGGTGGAGATGATCCCCTTGATGCTCTTCTTCGACAGCAGGTCTCTCGCGCTCGGCATGGCTCGATCCTGAACCCTGTGAGGAGCAGAAGATAGCTCCGCCCCCGGCGTGCGTCCAGCGGCGCCGCGGCGAGGGTGACCGGGCTGCTCCTCGCAACCCACCGGCCCCCGGCTACCGGGAGAGGCACAGGACCAGGAGGCGTGGCGTGGCACGGAGGCCTGTTCGTCGCGGATTGCTGTGGCCTCATCCCGGAGCGGCCGGAGGCCGCGAGGACCCGCAATCACACGGCGGGGGCGCTTTGGGCCTTTATCTGTGCGGGTGCGGAGAGTATGTTCGGAGCGCGCCTGGCACGGGAAGGAGGATCTCATGTCCCGTCTCTCCGCGAGAATCGCGCTCATCCTCGGTCTCACCGCCCTCGCCCTCGCCGGCGGCTGCAGCGAGGGGAACGTCGGCCCCAAGGAGTGCGTGAGGACCACGGACTGCCCGGTCGGCTACTACTGCGGCAACAACAAGACCTGCACCTTCGACTGCCTCAAGCCGAGCGACTGCCCGGGGGGCACCTGCGGGCCGATCGGCAAGTGCGTCGGGGGGACGCCCGATGCCAGCCCCGACGCTCTCGCGCCCGACGGCGCCGTCGACAGCGGGACCAAGCCGGAGCAGCCGAAGGGCGACCTGGCGAAGGTCGATGTGCAGCCGAAGCCCGATCAGGCCAAGCCGGACAGCGGCAAGGTGGACGCCGCGAAGACCGACGGGCCCAAGACCGACGCCCCCAAGACCGACGCGCCGACCGACGCGCCCAAGACCGACGGGCCCAAGACCGACGCGCCCAAGACCGACGCGCCCAAGACCGACGGGCCCAAGACGGACGCGCCCAAGACCGACGCGCCCAAGACCGACGCGCCGCCCGCCTGCGGCGCGAGCATCGGCGCCCCCTGCACGCAGAGCGGCGGGCAGTGCGGCGCGGGCACCTGCGTGCTGACCAGCGCCACCGCCGGCTTCTGCACCTGCCCCTGTGCGCCCGACGATCCCCAGACCCCGCTCGTCAACGAGGACAGCTGCCCGAACCTCGCGCAGAACGTCTGCGGCAGCGTCGTCTACAGCAATGGCCAGCAGCAGAACATCTGCCTGCGCACCTGCCAGCCCAAGCTCGGCGCCAGCGACTGCGGCGCGCCGCTCGCCTGCGAGCCCAGCTCCGGCTGGCAGTTCGGCCTCTACAGCAAGGCGGTCTGCGCCTTCAGCGGCTGCAAGGGCAACGCCGACTGCCCGGTGCTGACCGCGACCGTCTGCAGCGTGGTGGCGGCGAACTGCGCCACCGGCACCTGCCTCAGCTTCGCCGGCGGCGACGAGGGCCGCTGCGCGCTGCCGGGGAGCTGCGATCTGACGAGCGGCCTCTGCGCGCCGCACAGCCTCGGCAACGCGGCGGCCAAGGTCGGCGATCCGTGCAAGGCCGACACGGACTGCGCCGGCAACATGATCTGCCAGCTCGAGTTCGACAAGGCCAAGTACCAGAAGAAGGGCGGCGTCGCCTGCTCCTCTGGGGACGAGTGCTGCAGCGGCGCCTGCAACAACACCTGCACCGCCGCGCCTTGTCCGCTCCTCTACCGGAACGGCTACTGCACCGTCCCCGGCTGCGCCCACGCGAGCCTCACCGCCTACGCCTGCCCCGCGGGCTCGGCCTGCAACCGCCTCTACGCCGGCGGCCAGTGCCAGAGGACCTGCAAGCTCGACACGGCGAGCGACTGCCGCGGCGTCACCGGCGACTACCTGGGCGACTACGAGTGCCGCTCCTGGGATGGCCTGATCATGGACGGCCAGCAGATCGCGTCCGCGCCCGTCTGCGACTACGGCCCGATGCTCCCCTGCTCGACCCTCGCGAGCAGCGGCGTCAGCTGCAGCGACCTCGGCAACTACCCGACCAACAACACCAAGATGAGCTGCCGCACCCTCGACAACAAGACCACCTCCAGCCTCTACGACCCGCAGGGCTACTGCCTCGACGACACCTCCTCGGGGACGCAGACCCGCGCGAACCCGCTGCCCTGACCCCACGGTTCACAGCTCACCTCATTAGCCAACACGCGCAGATCGACGAGCACGCGGCCTCCCCGGGCCCAACGCAGGGCCACGCTCTCTCATCGGCAGTTCTCGCGCGCGCTTCAGGGGGAAGAGGACGTCTTCGCGATCACCCCTTGAGCACGAAGACGAGCGTCAGCTCCACCGTCACCGGCTTGCGGTCGTTCGAGGAGGGGAAGAGCACACGCCGCAGGGTGGTCAGCACGGCCTGCTCGAGGCGTGGGCTCTTCAGGGTGCGCTCCGTCACCCGCGCCGCGTTGACCTTTCCGTTCTCCGCCACCGCCAGGCCGACGCCGAGCTTGCCCTCGAGCTGCGGGCTCTGCCGCAGCTCGGTGCGGTAGCGGTGGAGGAGCTCGGGCTTGCGCGCGCGCAGCACGCGGACCACGACCGGCATGGGCAGAGCGCCCTCCACCGCCTGGACGCCGATGCGGACATCGGGACCCGGCTCCTTGCCCGCGCCAGGGCGGCCGGGGACGTCGGGCCGGATCCCGCCGATGCTGCCACCTCCTCCGCCACCTCCTCCTCCACCACCACCGCCGGCGCCGAGGAGGCCGCCGGAGAGCAGCGCGAGGAGCGCCGTCGCCGAGAGCTCGAGGAAGTCCCTCCGTGGCGGAGCGTGCGGGCGAAGGGGCGAAGCCCCTGGGGAGGACGGAGCGCGACGGCTCTCCTCGGGGACGCGGGCGCGGACCCCCGAGATCATGGTCTCGAGCGCCGCCGGCGAGGCGCTGGCGAGGACCGCCCGCTCGACGGGGGCCAGGGTGACGCCGCTCGCGGCGAGCGCCGCCTCGCGGTCCTCGAGGAGCGCCCTGGCGAAGCCCTCGTCCACCGCTGCCAGGGCCAGCAGCTGATCGAGCCCGCTCCGCCTCGAGGTCTCGGCCATCTCTGCACCTCCGCGCCCGCGATGTTACCACGAGCGAGCAGGGCCCTTCACGCGAAGGTCCACGGGCACGCGCGCAAAGGGGGCGCCGAAGGAGGCACCGCCGACGCCACCGCCGTCGATGCGGTCGGTCCCTGCTCGGGTCAGCCGCTCCGCTCCTCCTCTGCAACGGAGCCCAACCGCGAGTTGTTGCGGGGCGTGCACCACGAGCGAGCGAGGCGCCCTTCACGCGATGGAGCCCCCCGTGTTATGCGTGACCCGATCGAGCCCTGAGGAGGTGCCCATGTGCGGAGTGATCGGCCTCATCTGCGAGCGGAGCCGCGCCGACCTCGGTCGCGTCGCCGCCGAGCTGCTGAAGACCCTCGAGTACCGCGGCTATGACTCGACCGGCGCCGCGCTGCAGGGCGACGACACCTCGGTCGAGCTGCTGAAGGGCGTCGGCGCGCCGACGCTGATGGTGGAGCAGCTCGGCATCGTCCGCCGCGGCGGACGCATCCTCTGCGGTCAGGTGCGCTGGGCGACCTTCGGCGCGGTGACCGAGAGCAACTCGCAGCCGCACGTGGTCCGCTGCAAGACCGATCTCTACGGAGCCCACAACGGCAACGTCACCAACTGCGACGACCTGCAGGCCTGGCTGCGCGCCGAGGGCCACGCCGTCCTCTCCGACAACGACGGCGAGATGCTGGTCCACACCGTCGAGCACATCTTCGCGCGCGAGCTCGCCAAGCGCTCCCCCGCGGAGCGCGCGGACAGCGCCTGCCGCCGGGCCTGCATGCGCGCCGCGCTCCTCGACGCGGGCAACCGGCTCGAGGGCTCCTACGCCGCGGTGATCGTCGACCCCATCTCGCGCACGCTCTGGGCCATCAAGCAGGGCTCGAGCCTCTACTTCGGCTTCGGCGCCGACGAGGTGGGGGGCCAGTTTCGCATCGCCTCCTCGGACCTCTCCTCGGTGCTCAAGCTGACCCGCGTGGTCGTGCCGCTCGCCGAGGGCGAGCTGATCGAGTACGACGCCGCCTCGCACCAGGTCTACGCGCTCCGCGACCGCCCGGGCGTGCGCGCCGGCGAGCCGCTGCCGCGTCGCCCGGTGCGGAGCCGCCTGCGCGCCAAGGACACCGCCCTCTCGCCTCCCTTCGAGACCTTCATGGACCAGGAGATCAGCGCCCAGGAGCAGACCTGCCGCGCGCTGATCACGCTCTTCCTCGGGGGCACCGAGGCCTCGCGCGTGCTGCGGCCCTACATCGAGGCGCGCCCGGCCGCGGAGCTGGAGGCGATCGGCGCCGCGCTCGGCGAGCTCCGCGATCAGTACGCCGACGCGGAGGTGCGGCGCCTCTTCCACGCGCTCGTCGACCACCCGGCCTGCCGCGCGCTCCTCGGCGCCATCCCGCCCGAGGTCAAGCGCTCCGGCGTCGACGCGCCCGCCTGGCAGCTCGCCGACCGGCTGGTCTCCTCGGACGCCGGCTTCTTCGCCGACCTCCTGCCGATGGCGCGTGACGCCGAGGACCTCCTCGCGGTGCGGCTGATGGACGTGCTCCTCGAGCGCGCCGAGACGGACGAGTTCGCCGAGGCCGTGGACCGCTTCGCCGCCACCTGCTGCGAGACGCTGGGCTCCGGCGGGCGCGTCTACGTGGTCTGCTGCGGCAGCTCCTACCACGCGGCCAAGGCCGCCGCGCTCTTCTTCAACGAGATCGCGCGCGCCGAGCTGGTCCCCATCCTGCCCGGCGAGTTCCGCGGCCAGTACGCGCGCTGCGTGGGCGACGGTGACCTCGTCGTCGCGGTGAGCCAGAGCGGCGAGACCAAGGACCTGATCGACGTGCTGAACGCGGTCATCGCCGGGGGCCGACGCGTGGCGCGAGTGGCGCTGGTGAACAACGTCAACTCGACGCTGGCGCAGGAGAAGTGCGAGCTCGTCATCCCGCTCCGCTGCGGGCCCGAGACCGCCGTGCCCGCCACCAAGAGCTTCATGAACCAGATGCTGGTGCTCTACTGCCTCGCGCTCCGCGTGGCCGAGCGGCGCCTGCCCTCGCTGCCGCTCTCCGACGAGGAGCGACGAGCCATGGCGGGTGAGCTGGAGGCGCGGCGCGAGCGCCTGCCGAACCTGCCCGGTCTGATCCGCGAGACCTTCGACTCCACCGGTCCCGAGGTGGAGCTCGCCGCCGGGCAGCTCTACCTCTGCCCCAGCATCCACATCCTGGCGACCCGCATCAACGCGGTAGCCAAGGAGGGCGCGCTCAAGGTGCGCGAGGTGGTGCTCAACCACACCGAGGGCTACGAGGGCTCGGAGTTCAAGCACGGGCCGAACACCATCCTCGGCTTCAACACCATCTTCGGGCCGCGCGAGGTGGACACGCTGCTCAAGCGCCTCGGCGAGCTGCTGGTCGGCGCCGCCGCGCGCGCCGCCGGCGAGGGGCTCGGCCCCGACACGCTCCGGCGGCTGATCCAGGCGGCGACCGACTCGGTCTTCGCGCTCTCGGGCACGCCCTTCTCGCTCACCGCGCGCGAGCGCGCGCTCCTCGACGTCGGCGCGAGCCGCGCCGAGCTGATCGAGGCGCTCTACGCGGACTACCCGCTCGTCTACGTGACCGGCCCCGACGAGCAGGACGTGGCGCTCACCGTCTC